>NZ_JBEZDW010000020.1:0-137112 GCF_040802045.1 Microbispora sp. NPDC049125
CCGCCAACCGCTCATAATGACCCGCAAGATCAACCCGCTCCGCCCCCGCCGGCGGCCACACCTCAAACCCGAAGTCCTCACCCCGCACCTCAGCCGCGTGCTCGAGCGGGGACTCCACGAAGGTTTTCACCGTCGCGGGAGAGTCCTCCACGAAAGCGCCGGCCGACCCGGCCGCCGGCCGGGCGGCGACGGTGACCGCCAAGGTGACCGCCCAGGTGCCCCCCGTGGTCACCGCCACGGCCACGGTCACGGCCACCGCCACGGTGACCGCGACGGCGCCCCCCGCGCCTGAGGCGAAGCCGGCGACCAGCCCCGCGCCCCGCGCGCGCCGGCACTCCCCCGCCCCCGAGGCGGAGCCGCCCCTTCAGCTGGCCCGTCCGGCTCAGGAGCGCCGGCAGGTGACCGTCGTCCCCTACGACGACGACCGGGCCGACGACTACACCCGCGCCGACGACCCGCCGCCCGGGGCTGCGCCGGCCGAGGTCGTCCCCATGCCCGGGGGGCGAGGGAACGACGGCCGCCCCCGGCACTGGCCGGCACATCCGCAGGCCTCCCAGCCCGCACAGGCGCCGACCCCCCAGACGACCCTCCGGCCGACTCCACGGCCGACTCCGGGGCCCTCGGACCCGCCGGCGTCGCAGGGCTCCTCCGGGTCGACCACCGGCGCCGAGTGGGGCAGCCCCATCCTGGTCGAGAACTTCGACGGCAGCCGGATCGACGAGGGCAAGTGGAGCGTCTACGACTCCCCGAACGCCCGGGTCAACCCCCGGACGTACCAGGCGACCAGCGTCGGCGGCGGCGTACTCAAGATGACCGGCGGCTTCTACGGCGGCAAGGACCTGTCCGGCGGCGTCGCCAGCACTCTCACCCAGACGTACGGCAGGTGGGAGGTGCGGATGCGGGCCGAGCGGGGCGCCGGCTACTCGGCCGTCGCGCTGCTGTGGCCCGCCCGGGAGGGCCAGGAGTACAGCGAGGTCGACTTCACCGAGATCATCGACCCCACCCGGCAGACGGCCGGCATCTACGTCCACCGGGGCGACAACGGGCAGGCCCAGAGCGAGATGCGGGCCGACTTCACCCAGTGGCACACGGTGGCCGTCGACTGGCTGCCGGGCCGGCTGACGTTCTGGCTGGACGGCAGGCAGATGTGGAGCTACACCGGCTCCCGGGTGCCCCCAGCCGCGCCGATGGGGCTGACGCTGCAGAACGACGTCGTGTGCAACCAGTGGTCGCCGTGCCGCAACGCCTCCACCCCCGACAAGGTCACGATGTACGTCGACTGGGTGCGGGTCTACCGGGCTCCCCGGTAGGCGCGGCGCCCGCAAGGCCCGTGGCCAGCGCCGCGGCCTTGAGCGACAGGTGGAGGAGCAGGCGGCTGTCGCCGTCGGCGAGGTCGAGCCCCGTCAGGTGCCCGGCCTTGCCGAGGCGGTAGTACAGCGTCTGCCGATGCACGCCCAGCAGCGCGGCGGTCTCCTTCACCTGCCCGGCGTGGTCGAGGTACGCCTCCACGGTCCCCGCCAGGTCCAGCCCGGCCGCCGGCCCGGATGCCCTCAGCGCGGCGGTCTCGGCGGCCAGGTCGGCCAGGTCGCGGTGCGACAGCTTCGCCAGCAGGCGGTACACGCCCAGGTCGGGCCAGCTGGCGACCGGCGCGTGCCGCTCGACGTGCTCGGCGACCCGCAGCGCGAGCAGCGCCTCCCGCCAGCTCTCCCACGCGTCGTGCGGGTCGTCGCGCGGGCCGCCGATCCCGGCGGGCGTGCCGTACGCGCCGTGCAGCCGCCGGGCCGTCTCGGCGGCCTGCGGCGCGGGGGCGAGGATCGCGACGAGCGGCTCGCCGCCCCCCGCGAGCGCGCCCGGGTCGGTCAGCACGCCGCGCGGCGGCGTCCACGGCCCGGCCGCCGCCCCCGGCGCGGCACGCCCGGCGATCGCGGCCACCGGCCCCTCCATCACCACCCCGGCGGTGGCCCGGACGGCGGGGTCGGGCGAGAAGAAGTCGCGGAGCGGGGCGTGCCGGCCGAGCGCCTCGTCCGCCAGCAGCGCCGCCGCCCGGGCCACCAGCGGCGCCACGGAGGCCAGCCGTTCGCCGGTCAGCGCACCGGGGACCCGGCCCTCGGGGTCGAGCAGCCACAGGTAGCCGTAGTTCACCCCGCCGTGGCGCAGCGGCACGCAGATCCGGCCGAGCATGCCGGGCAGCCCGGGGATGCGCACCGGGCCCGCCGCCGTGGCGATGCCGTACGCCTCGAAATGGGCGCGGACCTCGTCGGTGGCCCGCCTGCGCAGGATCGACTCCTGCCGGACCTGGTCGATGTCGCCGATCTGCGCGCCGTACGCGAGCAGGTTGAACGAGCGGTCCTCCAGGGTGACCGACGTCTGGAGGAGCCGCGAGATCTCATCGACGATGTCCTGCATGCCAGACATTGTTGTGCATTTGTCAGAAAAGCCTGTGGCGGATGTCCGTGGATCCTTCGTGACGTGCGGATTTACCCTGAGAGCATGCTCGGTTCGCTGCTTCTCGCGTGCTCGCGGAGCCCGCTGGCCCGCCGCGCCGTGTCCGGTTTCCCGCCCACCCGCACGGTCGTCGACCGCTTCGTCGCCGGGGAGGCCACCGAGGACGCGGTCGCCGCGACGCGCCGCCTCACCGGCTCGGGGCTCGCCGTCACGATCGACCACCTCGGCGAGGAGGTCAGGGACACCGGCGCCGCGATCGGCGCCACCAAGGCGTACGTGGCGCTGCTGGAGGCGCTGAGGCCGCTCGGCCTCGGCCCCCGCGCCGAGGTCTCGGTGAAGCTGTCGGCCGTCGGGCAGGCCCTCGACCACGCCATGGCGCTCGACCACGCCCGCCAGATCTGCGCCGCCGCCCGTGACTGCGGCTCCACCGTCACCCTCGACATGGAGGACCACACCACGGTCGACTCCACGCTGGAGGTCCTGCGGACGCTGCGGGAGGACTTCCCGGAGACCGGCGTCGCCCTCCAGGCGTACCTGTTCCGCACCGAGGCCGACTGCCGCGACCTCGCCGGTTCGCGGGTCCGGCTGGTCAAGGGCGCCTACCGGGAGCCCGCGTCGGTGGCCCACCAGAGCAAGTCCGACGTGGACCGCGCCTACGTGCGCTGCCTGCGGGTGCTCATGGCGGGCACCGGCTACCCCATGGTGGCCACCCACGACGACCGGCTGATCGCCATCGCGGAGCTGCTCGCCGACCGGCACGGCCGCGGCCGGGACGGCTACGAGCTCCAGATGCTGTACGGCATCCGCGCCGACAAGCAGGCCGCGCTCGCCGAGGCGGGCTCCCGGGTGCGGGTCTACGTCCCCTACGGCGACGACTGGTACGGCTATTTCGTGCGCCGCCTCGCGGAGCGCCCGGCCAACGTCGCCTTCTTCCTTCGCGCTTTGAGGGGTAAGTAATGGATTCGATCGCAGATGTCCCGGTGCCGGCCAACGAGCCGGTGCACGGCTACGCCCCGGGCAGCCCCGAGCGCGCCGCCCTGGAGAGCCGGATCAAGGAGCTGGCGGGGGCTCCGCTGGATCTGACCATGACGGTCGGCGGCGAGCAGCGCATGGCCGGCGGCGAGCGGATCGACGTCGTCCAGCCGCACAACCACTCGGCGGTGTTGGGCAGGACCGCCGACGCCACCGCCTCCGACGTCCGGGCCGCGATCGACGCGGCCCTCCGGGCGGGACGCGAGTGGCGCGCCCTGTCGTTCGAGGAGCGGGCCGCCGTCTTCCTCAAGGCCGCCGACCTGCTCAGCGGCCCGTGGCGGGCCACGCTGAACGCGGCGACGGTCCTCGGCCAGTCGAAGTCGGCCCAGCAGGCGGAGATCGACGCCGCCTGCGAGCTGATCGACTTCTTCCGGTTCAACGTGTCCTACGCCCGGCAGCTCCTGGCGCAGCAGCCGGTGTCGTCGCCGGGCGTGTGGAACCGCATGGAGTACCGCCCGCTGGAGGGCTTCGTCCTGGCGATCACGCCGTTCAACTTCACCTCCATCGCCGCGAACCTGCCGTGCGCCCCCGCCTTGATGGGCAACGTCGTGGTGTGGAAGCCGTCGCCGACGCAGCAGTTCTCTGCGCACTTCACCATGCGCCTGCTGGAGGCGGCCGGGCTGCCGCCCGGTGTGATCAACATGGTGACCGGCAACGGGACGGCGGTCTCCGAGGTGGCCCTCCCCCATCCCGAGCTGGCCGGAGTCCACTTCACCGGCTCGACGGCGACCTTCCAACACCTGTGGCGGACGGTCGGCGAGAACATCGCGGGCTACCGGGGCTATCCCCGCCTGGTGGGCGAGACGGGCGGCAAGGACTTCGTCCTCGCCCACCCCTCCGCGTCCCCCGAGGTGCTGTCGACCGCGCTGATCCGGGGCGCGTTCGAGTACCAGGGCCAGAAGTGCTCGGCCGCCTCCCGGGCGTACGTGCCGCGGTCGGTGTGGTCGCGCATGCGGGACGACTTCGTCTCGACCGCCGAGTCGCTGACCGTGGGCGACGTCTCCGGCGACCTGTCGGCGTTCATGGGCGCCGTCATCGACGGCCGGGCGTTCGCCAAGCACAAGGCGGCGATCGACCGGGCGCGGGCCACGAGCTCCGTGAACGTGCTGACCGGCTCGTACGACGACTCCACCGGATATTTCGTGAGACCGACCGTGCTGGAGTGCTCCGACCCGGCGGACGAGATGTTCGTGAAGGAGTATTTCGGGCCCATCCTCGCCGTCCACGTCTACGACGACTCCGCGTACGACTCGGTGCTCGACCAGATGGAGAGCGTGTCGCCGTACGCGCTGACGGGGGCGGTCATCGCGCAGGACCGGTACGCCATCGCGGCGGCCACCGAACGGCTGCGGTTCGCGGCGGGCAACTTCTACGTCAACGACAAGCCGACCGGGGCCGTGGTCGGGCAGCAGCCGTTCGGTGGCGCCCGGGCCTCCGGCACCAACGACAAGGCCGGGTCGATCTTCAACCTGATCCGCTGGGTCAACGCCCGCACGATCAAGGAGACGTTCGTCCCCCCGACCGACCACCGTTACCCGTACATGGGCTGATCGGCGGCCTCACCACACTCCACCCGGCTGAGAGAAGTGCGGTTCTCATGACTGTACTTCTCTCGACCGGGAGGCCACCGACGCGAAGCCGCCGATCAGGGCGCCAGGGTGGGGAGGACGGCGTCTTCCAGAATGGCGAGGGCCGCCGCGTCCTGATCGGCTTCGTCGTAACGTCCCGCGGTGACGGCCACGACGGCGTCGAGGCCGGGCAGCAGGAAGAGGCGCTGGCCGCCGTTGCCCGCGGCCGTGGCACGTCCGTCCGCTCCGACATGCCACAGGTAGCCGTAGGAGGCGTCCCCCCAGCTCGGCACGCGCGGGCGCAGCATCCGTTCCACCCAGGCGGCCGGGACGACCTCGGCGTCCAGCACGGCCTGGCCGATCCGCGCGAGTCCGCGCGGCGTGAGCCGCAGGCCCGAAGCCGCGAACGCCACGCCGTCGGCGCCCGCCGACCACTCGAAGGACCCGGCGCCGAGCGGCTCGAACAGCTCGGTGCGCGCGAACTCCTCCAGTGGGCGCCCGGTCCCCCTCGCGATGATCCCGCCCACCAGTGCGACCGCCCCGCCGCTGTAGTTCCAGCGGGTGCCCGGCTCCTCGACGATCGGGCGTTCCAGCACGAAGCGGTAGCGGTCCGGCGCGAGCTCCATCGCGATCTCGCTGTTCTCCGGGCCGGTGTACGGCACGCTCTCGTCCCACTCCAGCCCGAGGGTCATCGTCAGGGCGTGCTCGACGGTCAGGTGGGCCCGCCAGGGGTCGGCCGCCAGGTCGGCGTACTCGGGGAAGTGGCGCAGGATCGGCTCATCCGGCTCGGGCACCAGCCCGTGCGCCAGCGCGACGCCGTACAGGACCGCGACCACGCTCTTGGTGACCGAGCGGATGTCGTGGAGCGTCCCGGGGCCGAAGTCCACCCGTCCCAGCGGCACGTTCAGGGCGAAGTCCTCACCGCTGCCGTACCACTCCAGAACCGGGTCACCGTGCCGGAGCACCACGGCCCCGTGCAGCCCGGGCGCCCGGCCCTCCCCGACGATCTCACCGACACGGTCCGACAGCTCACGTACGAGATCGTCGTCGCCGGCGTGATTCGGCTGCCCCATGATGTTCCCCTCGCCTTCCGGTAACGGCCCCGGCGACCTTCGCATAATTGATCAGGTTTTTTCAAAGAGCATTCCGGCCTCCGGATGAGGCCGCGGGCACGGCCGCCGGTAGGCTGCGATCCGACCAGAACGCGGCGCTTCAGCCTGCTTCACCCTGAACCGCAGGGGCATGCAGGGCCTGCGGCCGTGAGGCTGCGCCGCCCGATCCCGGCGGGAGATCACGAACGTGTCAGTGAACCGCGCGTCGCGCGCCGGCCTGCGCGCCGACTGCGAGCGCTGCTTCGGGTTGTGCTGCGTGGTGCCCGCGTTCACGGCCTCGTCCGACTTCGCGATCGACAAGAAGGCGGGGCAGCCGTGCCCGAACCTGGGGGCGGACTCCCGGTGCGGCATCCATGCGAATCTCAGGGAGCGGGGCTTCACGGGATGCACCGTGTACGACTGCTTCGGCGCGGGGCAGCAGGTCTCCCAGGTCACCTTCGGCGGGCGGGACTGGCGGGGGGACCCGGAGACCGCGAAGCGGATGTTCGAGGTGTTCCCGATCATGCGGCAGCTCCATGAGCTGCTGTGGTACCTGACCGAGGCGCTGACCCTGGAGGCCGCCCGCCCCCTTCACGCCGAGCTCGGCCTCGCGCTGGAGGAGACCGAGCGTCTGACCCGCGACGACCCCGCCGGTCTCGCGGTGCTCGACCTGGCCGGGCACCGGCGGAGCGTCGCCGGCCTCCTGCTGCGCGCGAGCGAGCTGGCGCGCGCCGGAGTGCGGCGGCGGGGGAAGGACCGCAGGGGAGCCGATCTCATCGGAGCGAACCTCAAGGGCGCGGACCTCACGGGAGCCGACCTACGGGGGGCGTACCTCATCGGAGCCGATCTCAGGGGCGCCGGCCTGCGGCTGGCCGACCTGATCGGTGCCGACCTCAGAGGCGCCCGGCTCGACGGCGCCGATCTCAGCGAGAGCCTCTTCCTCATCCAGTCACAGCTCGACGCGGCGAAGGGCGACGCCGCCACGAGGGTGCCGCCGTCGCTGGCTCACCCCGCCCATTGGCGCGGCCCTGCGACCAGGTGAGCCCTGGGTGAGCTCTGGGGCGGATGGGATGGTTTGTACCTGCGCGGGGATCGGTGCATAAAATCCATGGTGAACATTCTGCGGCGGAACAACGTGCGGATCACCGGGAAGCCCGGCGGGCGGCCCATGATGTTCGCCCACGGATTCGGTTGCGACCAGAACATGTGGCGGCACGTGGCCCCCGCATTCGAGGACGACCACCAGGTCGTCCTGTTCGACTACGTCGGAGCGGGCGACTCCGACCTGTCCGCCTACTCCCCCGGCCGCTACTCCTCCCTGGACGGCTACGTCCTCGACGTCCTGGAGATCTGCGCGGAGCTGGACCTGGCCGACGTCGTCTTCGTCGGCCACTCGGTCAGCTCCATGATCGGCGCTCTGGCGTCCATCCGGGAGCCGCACCGCTTCGGCGGGCTGGTGCTCGTCGGGCCCTCGCCCCGTTACATCGACGACGACGGCTACGTCGGCGGCTTCACCGAGCAGGACATCGAGGAGCTGCTCGACTCCCTCGACAGCAACTATCTGGGCTGGTCGAGCGCGATGGCGCCGGTGATCATGGGCAACCCCGACCGTCCCGAGCTGGGGGCCGAGCTGACCAACAGCTTCTGCCGTACGGACCCGGAGATCGCCAAGCGGTTCGCCAGGGTGACGTTCATGTCGGACAACCGGGCCGACCTGCCCAAGGTCGCCGCGCGCTCCCTCATCCTGCAGTGCTCCAACGACGTGATTGCACCGGTCGAAGTGGGGCAGTACGTGCGTGACGCGATCCCCGACAGCGAGTTGGTACTGATGCAGGCGACCGGGCACTGTCCCAATCTGAGCGCACCGGCGGAGACCATCGCGGCGATCAGGGCCTTCCTGTAGACCCGTCCCAGGTGGCCGCCGGCGACGTTCCGCTCATCCCCGGAGGCGGCTTCGAGGATCTGTACGAGAACGCGCCCTGCGGCTACCTGTCGACGCTCGCCGACGGGACGATCGTGCGGGTCAACCGCACATTGGCGGACCTCATCGGATACCGCAAGGACCAGCTGGTCGGCCGGTCGCGCGTCCAGAGCCTGCTCCCGGCGGGCGACCGCATCTTCTACGAGACCCACTTCGCCCCCCTGCTCGCGCTGCAGGCGGGGGTCAGGGAGATCGCGGTCGAGCTGAAGCGTGCGGACGGAGGCAGGCTGCCCGTCCTGCTCAACGCCGTGATGAACGACGAGCCAGGCCGGCCGGCGACCGTGCGGATCTGCGTCTTCCCCGCCACGGGGCGCCGGGAGTACGAGCGGGAGCTGCTCCGGGCCCGCCAGCGCGCCGAGCGGTCCGAGATGGAGGCCCGGGAGCTCGCCCGGACCCTGCAGCGCAGCTTCATCCCCCCGGCACTGCCCGAGGTCCCCGGGCTCGACATCGCGGGCGCGTTCCGGCCGGCCGGCGACGGTGACGAGATCGGCGGGGACTTCTACGACATGCACGAGACCGTGGGCGGCTGGGCGCTCACCCTCGGCGACGTCTGCGGCAAGGGGGTGGAGGCGGCGGTCGTCACCAGCCTGGCCCGCTATGCCCTGCGCGCGGCGCCCCTGCGGCAGCCGAGCCCGTCGGCGATCCTCGCCGACCTCAACGCGACGATGCTGCGGGAGCACACGCCCCGCTTCCTCACGGCGGTGTACACCCGGATCGGCCCCGGCGAGACGACCCCGTTCCGGCTCACGCTCTGCCTGGGCGGCCACTCGCCCGCCTTCCACGTCCATGGAGACGAGGTACGGCGGATAGGCGTGCCGGGGACGATGCTCGGGGTCCTGCCCCAGGTCCGGCTGACCGACGTGGACGTCGGCCTCCACCCGGGGGACGTGGTCCTCTTCTGCACCGACGGAGTCGCCGAAGGGCGCCAGGGGACGGAGTTCTTCGGCGAGGAACGGCTGGAGCGGATCCTCGCCGCCTCCCGGGCGGATGACGCGGCGAGCATCTGCAAGCGCCTGATGGACGAGGTGGTGACCTTCCAGGCGGGCCTGCCCAGAGACGACATCGCCATCGTCGTGCTGAAGGTTCCCGACTGACGTGGCGCCCTTTCTGTAACGGTGTGCCGTGCTCCCGCCAAGCAGGAGTGTGTCAGCACACACGACAGAGGGAGCGCCGGTGCGGCGAGAACAGGCGGGGCTCACGGAGACCGTCCGGGATCCGGATTTGTTCGAGGCCTTCTACCGGCGTCACGTCGACCGGGTGACCCGGTTCCTGGCCAGGCGGGTGGCGGACCCGCACGCCGTCGCCGACCTGGTGGCCGAGGTGTTCCTCGCCGTGCTCGACTCGGCGCACACCTACCGGCCCGGACGGGGCAGCGAGATCGGCTGGCTGTACGGCGTCGCCCGCAACACCCACCTGGCCCAGCTCCGGCGCTCGGCCCGCGAGCTCCACGCCGCCGGCCGGCTGGCGGGGCGGCGGCTGCTCGACGTCGACGACATCGCCCGCCTGGAGGAGCGGATCGACGCCGAGTCCCCCGCCCGGAGGGCACTCGCGGCCATGGCCGGGCTCCCCGAGCACGACAGAGCCCTGCTGGAGCTGGTGGCGGTCGACGGCCTCACCCCCGCCGAGGCCGCGGCCGCGCTCGGCATCCGGCAGGGCACCGCCCGGGTCAGGCTGCACCGCGCCCGGCGATCCATCCAGCAGGTTCCCGGCGTCTCGCCGATCATGGAAGGGACGAAATGAACGCCACATTCGAGGACAGGCTGCTCACCGAGCTCAAGACGGAGATCTCGGCGCGGGCGTCGCGGGGGCGCGCCCCGGCCGCGCGCCGGCGGACCGGCCGGCGGCTCCTGGCGGGGGCCGGAGTCGTCGCCGCGGCGGCGGCCGCCGCGGTCGCCGTACCCATGGTGACCGACTCGCAGCCCTCCGCCTACGCGCTGACGAGGAACGCGGACGGGTCGATCAACCTGCGGATCACCGAGTTCCGGGACCCGGAGCAGGTGGAACGGGACCTGGCCGGGATGGGCGTGCGCGCCGACATCACCTACCTGCCGCTGGGGAAGCGGTGCGCGGACGGCCGCGCCCCCTTCGTGGCGGGCGACCACAGCGACATAACCCCGGAAGAGGCCCGGAGCACCGACCCGGCCGTCCAGGCGAGAATTCGGAAGATCGGGGAGAACACGGCCTCCGCCAAGGCGATCCGGCCGGAGAACGGCATCACCATCTACCCCCGGTACATCCGGCCGGGGCAGATCGTGCTGATCGAGGTCATGGAGAACTCGCGCACGCCGTCCCCCGAGCACCCGGGGGTCGCCTGG
Organism: Microbispora sp. NPDC049125; assembly: GCF_040802045.1. Taxonomy (NCBI): domain Bacteria; kingdom Bacillati; phylum Actinomycetota; class Actinomycetes; order Streptosporangiales; family Streptosporangiaceae; genus Microbispora; species Microbispora sp. NPDC049125. The sequence continues at coordinate 10,433 of NZ_JBEZDW010000020.1, forward strand.
CAGTTCGGCGGCCGCCTCACGGACGGACCGGTCAAGCCCTGCCGGGTCGCCGACGACCCGGCGGCGTTCGACATGGGTGACGCCACGCCGCCGCCCGGAAGCTGACCCCCGGCCGCCACGGAGAGCGTTTCCGTATGAATGACTGCAGAAGTCACAGAAGCTCGCCGCAGCGAGTCAGAAAAGTGCCGGTGCTCGTGTAGGCCTCCGCATGAGGGGTAGGCGGCGGGAGTCCCCTAGTCCCTGGAGGAGTCATGGACCTCGCCTCTTCCCGGACCTCCGCACGCACCCCCCTGCAGACGGTCGCTCGGCATGATCGCCCTCGGCGTCCTGCTGAGCCGCCGCGACGCCGTCACCCGCAGGGTCTGACGGCACATCCCGACGCCCCTCCCGGCGGGCGGCCACCCGCCGGGAGGGATCACCGATTCCCAATCCGGAAGGAGTGACATGGCTACCGCACGCGAGATCATGACCCCCGGAGCCGAGTGCGTGAACGCCGACGAGACCGTCTTCGAAGCCGCGGAGAAGATGGCGCGGCTGGACGTGGGCTCGCTGCCGATCTGCGGCACCGACGACAGGCTCAAGGGCATGCTGACCGACCGCGACATCGTCGTGAAGGTGCTCGCCCAGGGAAAGGAGCCCAAGTCGTGCCTGGCCGGTGAGCTCGCCCAGGGCGAGGCCGTCACCATCGGCGCCGACGACGACGCGGCCGAGATCCTCCGCACCATGGCCTCCCACAAGGTCCGCCGGCTCCCCGTCATCGACGGGCACAAGCTCGTCGGCATCGTGGCGCTGGCCGACGTGGCCCGCGCGCTGCCCGACCGCCCCGTGGGCGACCTGGTCGACGCGCTGACCACCGACTGACCCGCCGGAGGTTCCTCCGCGCGCCTCTCGGAGCCCCGGCCGGCGGCGGCCGGGGCTCCGTGGCGTCCAGACGACGGATTCCCCGTTTGACCCTCCTCGGGAGGGTATGGCGGCGGATACGTGGCGGGGGGCACACCGCCCGCACAGGGCCCCGGGGCGCGCCGCCACGACGAGCAGCCCGCCCGGACGCCCAAGGCGACGGACGGCGGGGACCGACACCGGGAGGTACCGATGAGCGATCACCGACCTGACAAACCCGATCGTTTCCCGTTCTCCTTCGATCCCCGGTACGCCCGCCTGCTGGCGGCACTGGGCATCCGCCCCTCGACGGCCGGAGTGCTGGTCGGGCCGGGCACGCTGCGTGTCCGATTCGGGCCCTGGCTGGTCGAGACCCCGCTGGCGAACATCGCCGGAGTGGAGACGACCGGGCCGTACACGGCCATGAAGGCGGTCGGCCCGCACATCTCGCTCGCCGACCGGGGCCTCACGTTCGGCACGAACAGCAGGAGCGGGGTGTGCGTCAGGTTCCGCGAGCCGGTGCGGGGCGGCGACCCCCTGGGGCTGATCCGCCATCCGGGCCTCACCCTGACCGTCGCCGACCCCGCCGCTCTCGCCGACCGGCTCTCCCAGCGGCTGTAGCGGCGTCCGTCCAGAACCCGGGAAGGAGCGCCCGTGATCCGCCACCTCGCACGGGGCACCGTCAGCGGCGTGCTGGCGACCGCCGCCATGAGCGCCGTCATGCTCGCAGGCGACCGGGCCGGCCTCATGCCGGGCCAGCCGCCCAAGCACATCGTCCGGGCGGTGCTGCCGGGCCACCGGCGCCGGCCCAAGCGCGGCGAGAAGGCGCTGGGGACGGCCGCGCACCTGGCGTTCGGCGCCGCCTCCGGCGCGCTGTTCGGCCTGCTCACGCGCGACCGGGCCGCCCGACTGCCGCTCGGCGTGGCCTACTCCCTGCTCATCTGGGTCGCCAGCTACGAGGGCTGGGTCCCCGCCATGAACATCCTGCCGCCGATCTCGCGCGACCCCGCGCCCGGCCGCCCCGTGGTGATGGCCGCGGGGCACGTGGTGTACGGCACGGCGCTGGTCCTGGCGATGAACCGGCTGCAGGCCCCTCTCCCGGTGAACGACTTCGAAGGAGCCAGGAAATGACGACACCGGCCCGGCCGCTCGCGCTCGTGACGGGCGCCTCCAGCGGCATCGGCTACGAGCTCGCCCGCCAGTTCGCGCAGCACGGGTACGACCTCGTGATCGCGGCGGAGGACGAGGAGCTGACGGCGGCAGCCCGGTCATTGGAGGAGTTCGGCGGCCAGGTGAGCGCCGTGCGTGCCGACCTCACGCTGTACGACGAGGTGGAGCGGCTCTACACGCAGGCCGCCGCCACCGGCCGCCCGCTGGAGGCGGTCGCGATCAACGCCGGGGTCGGGGTCGGCGGGGACTTCGCCCGCGACACCTCGCTCAGGGCGGAGTCCGCAACGAGCTGAAGGGCAGCGGGTGACCGTGACCTCGCTGCTGCCCGGGCCGACGGACACCGAGTTCTTCGAGCGGGCCGGCATGGAGGACACCCGGGTGGGCTCGGGCAAGAAGGACAACCCGGCCGAGGTGGCCCGCCAGGCCTTCGACGCGCTGATGAAGGGCGACGACCAGGTGATCGCCGGCTCGTTCGCGAACAAGGTCCTGGGCGTCGCCGGCAAGGTCACCCCCGACACGGGGAAGGCGGCGATGCACCGCCGCCTGTCGGAGCCGGGCTCCGGCGGCACAGGCGACGACTGAGCCCGGCGACCGGCCGCCGGAGGGGCGGGAGGCCCGTGGCGCCCCGTCCCTCCCGCGGCTCCGCCCGGTGGGCGCCGGCCCACGCGGCTCGTCTAGAGCGACGCGACGGCGGGGATGACCTGGGAGCCGACGACTTCCAGGGGCTCCAGCCGGTGGGCGTCCTTCACCTGGCCCAGCGCCTCGCTGAAGCCGAGCTCGGCGAGCCGGCCGAGGTCGTCGACGATCTGCTGGACGTTCTCCCCCTTGTCCCCCACGTCGTACCGGTAGTAGACGGTCTTGACGATCTCGTCGTAGTCACGGCCCTCGGCCTCGCAGTGGGCGCGCAGCACGTCGAGCTTCCTGGCCAGGTCTGGCCCGGGGAACAGGTTGCACGCCTGCGCGTAGCGGGCCACCAGGCGCAGGGTCTTCTTCTCCCCGCCGCCGCCCACCAGAATCGGCGGGTGCGGCCGCGTCAGCGGCTGGGGCGAGTTGAGCGGCCGCTCCAGCCGGTAGTGCGTCCCCTCGTACGGCTTCTCGTCGCCGCCCCACATCCGCAGGCAGATCTGGAGCGTCTCCTCCAGCCGCTCGAACCGCTCGCTCACCGGCGGGAAGGGGAAGCCCAGCCCGCGTGACTCCTCCTCGTTCCACGCGGCGCCGATCCCCAGCCACGCCCGGCCGCCGGAGAGCACGTCAAGGGTGGAGATGATCTTGGCGAGCAGGCCGGGCTCCCGGTAGACGGTCCCGGTGACCAGTGTCAGCAGCTTCGCCCGCGACGTGTGGGCGGCGAGGTAGCCGAGGGTGGTGTACGCCTCCAGCATGTCGTTTTCCGGCGGCCCGACCACGCCGATCTGGAAGAAGTGGTCCATCACGGCCACAGTCGCGAATCCGGCGTCGTCGGCCGTCCGCGCGATGGCCGCCAGGTCCGCCCCGAGGGTCGCCGGCCCTCCGGGATAGGTGAAGTCAGGGATCTGAAGTCCGACCTTCATGAGATACCTCCTATTACATGCTTACACGCAATGCGGAGGCGAGATCCAGGGACCCGGGTGGGCCGGATTCCGCGGGCCGGGCGCTCAGGGCCTCTTCCCGCGAGGGGCGGCGTCGAGCGCGGCCGCCTCCTCGGGGGTGGGGGCGGAGCCGCCGAGATGGGCGGGCTGCCACCAGACGCCTCCCGGGATCTCCGGGTAGGTCCGCTGAGCCCGGTCCAGCAGCTCCGCCATCCGGCCCCGCAGCTCCGTCACGAGCTCCGGGATGTCGTCGCCCGGCTTGGGGTGCAGCGGCTCGCCGACCAGGATCGTGATCGGGACGTGCCGCTGGAGCAGCCTGCGCGGGCGGCCCTTGGTCCACAGCCGCTGGCCGCCCCACAGGGCCACCGGGATGAGCGGTACCTGTGCGCCGGCGGCCATCCGGATCGGCCCGCTCTTGATCTCCTTGATCGTGAACGACCTGCTGATCGTGGCCTCGGCGAAGTTGCCCACGATCTCCCCGGCCTCCAGGGCGCGCACGGCCGCGCGGTAGGCGCCCGCGCCGGCCGACCGGTCCACCGGGATGTGATGCATCCCCCGCATCAGCGGGCCCGCGACGGGGTTGGCGAACACCTCCTGCTTCGCCATGAAGCGGACGAGCCGCCCGGAGGGCCGGGCGGCCAGGCCGGCGAAGATGAAGTCGAGGTAGCTGACGTGGTTGCTGACCAGCACGCCGCCGCCGGCGCGCGGCACGCGCTCCGCGCCCTCGATGGTGAATCTCAGGTCCAGCGCCTTGAACGCCGCGCTGGCCGTCCACAGGACGGGCGGGTACACGATCTCAGCCATGACTGAGAAGGTAACCTACGCATCGGTAACCTGGCGCCTCCGACATCCCGGCCGGTCGGGACGACGGGGCGCGCCGCCCCTCAGCGGGACGGCGCGGGCGGAACCCCGCAATCCCGTCAGTGGCCTTGGAACGCGTCCTGGAGCCACCACGAGGGCTGGTCCCGGGTGACCTTGGCGTGGACGACGAGCGGCCGGTCGCGCGGGCCCTTCAGCCACTCGGCGACGGCGGACAGGTCCTCCGCCCGGCGTACGGTCACCGCCTCGCAGCCGAAGCCGCGGGCGACGGCGGCGATGTCGACCGGCGGGAAGGTCACCGCGTCCAGCGGGTACCCGTCCGGGCCGAAGTGATGCACCTCGGCGCCGTACGCGTCGTCGTCGTAGACGACGATCACCATCGGCAGGCCGAGCCGGACGACCGTCTCCAGCTCGGCGACGGCCATCAGCGCTCCTCCGTCGCCGAGCGCGGCGACCGGCAGCCTCTCGGGCTGCGCGAGCGCGGCGCCGACGGCGGTCGCCAGGCCCAGGCCGATGGACTGGAACGCCTGGGTGAAGCAGAAGGCGGTCCCGTCCGGCACCGAGAGGAACATGGACGGATATCCCATGAAATTTCCGGAGTCGACGGCCACGACCCGATCCTCGGGAAGGAGGTCGTCGAGGCCGATCGTCAGCGTGCGCGGGTCGATCCGGCCGTCACGGCTCGTGTCGTCGTACGGGACATCGCGCCAGCGCACCTCACGCGCGAGGCGTTCGGCGAGCTCGGGGCTGCGGTAACCGCGGCGCCCCTCGTTCCCGGCTCCGTCACCCGCTCCGGGAGCTCGGCGGACCCGGCCTTCGGCGGCGTCCCCGGCGTCACGGTGATCGCGGCCGGCGAGGAGAGCGCCGACCACCCGCGCCGCCTCGCGGACGTCGCCGACCACGCCGAGGTCGACCGGGCGGTTCAGGCCCAGGGCGTCGGGGTCGAGGTCCACCTGGACGACCGTGGTGTCCGGCCCGATGAGGGTGCCGTGCCGGGTGGTCCACATGGTGAGGGAGCACCCCCAGCCGACGATGAGGTCGGCGCCGCGGATCAGCTCCGCGGCCAGCGGCGAGGCGAACCCGCCGCTCACGTCGAGATCCCACGGGCTGCCGCGGAAGTGGCCCTTGGCGACGGCCGATGTCGCGAGCAGCGCCCCCACCTGATCGCCCAGGGCCTCCAGCTCCCCGCGCGCGCCGCGCGCGCCGCGGCCCGCCACGAACACCGGCCGCTCGGCCGACGCGAGCAGGGACGCGAGCCGCGACATCGCGTCGAGGTGCACGGGTGTGCGGGGCGGCGGGCCTCCGGCTCTCGCCGCCTTCAGGTCCGCCGCCCTGACCTCCGTCTCGGTGGTGTCGGCCTCGGACGCGTCCAGCTCGGCCGGGAACGTCAGGCCCAGCGGCACGGTCATGCTGACCCGCTCGTCCCTGGGTGCGCTCTCGCGTCCCTCCCGCAGCTCCTGCACCGCGGCGACGACCTGGTCGGGAAGGGTCTGGGCCTGCACGTCCAGCGGCAGATTCAGCAGCACCGTGCGCCGCCCGAGAAGGGCCGCGAGGTACGCCATGACCGTGTCGTCCACCACGGTCTCCGCCGACCCCACGCGGGCGCGGTGTGCCCCCACGGCCGAGGCGAGGGCGTTCTGGTCGATCCGGAAGTTGGAGCGCGGCGAGGTCGCCTCCGGGGCCAGCACCAGCAGCGGCGTGCGGCTCTTGGCCGCCTCGGTCACCCCCGTCAGCGCGTTCGTCAGCCCGGGGCCCTGGTGCACGGTGAGGACCGCCACCGTGCCGCTCGTCCGGGCGTACGCGTCCGCCATGGTCGCCGCGCCGCCCTCGTGCCGGGCCGCGACGTAACGCACGCCACCCGCGATCAGGGCGTTGGTGACGTGGAAGTTCCCGCTGCCGACGACGCCGAAGGCCATACGCACCCCGAGGGAGGCGAGGACCGCGCCGACGGCCTCGGCGACGTTCACCGCTCCACCAGGGCCAGGACGCGGGCAGGGCTGCCGGAGCCGCCGACGATCGGCAGGGGGCCGGCGACGACGACCGCGCCGGTGCTCGGCAGCCGGTCCAGGTTGCGCAGCTGCGTCAGGCCGTACTTGCCGGCGCCGAGCAGGAACGCGTGGCACGGGAAGGCGGGGTCGAACGAGTGCGCCGCCCCGGCGTCGGTGCCCACGGTCTCGACGCCGAGCCCGAGGATGGGCGTCTGCTCGGCCAGGTAGCGGGCGCAGTCGATCGATATGCCCGGCGTGTGGGGACCGGTCTCGTCGGCGTTGAGGAACCCGGCCTGGTCGTTGGCGCGGACGTCCCACCCGGTGCGGTAGAGCAGCCAGCCGCCGTCCGGCAGCGGGCCGTGTTCGGCCTCCCACGCCTTGACGTGGTCGATCTCCAGCAGGAAGTCGGGGTCGGCGCCGGCGTGGGCGCTGAAGTCGAGCACGACGGCGGGCGCCAGGAGTTTCGCCGGGGCCACCTGCGACACGTCGTCGCCGTCCCGGCCCGTCACCCAGTGGACCGGCGCGTCGAAGTGGGTGCCGGTGTGCTCGCCGGTGGTGAAGTTGTTCCAGTACCACCCCGGGCCCCGGTCGTCGTACCGGCTGATCTCCTCCAGCGAGAACGGCACGGTCTGCCCGAACTGCTCGGGCAGGATCAGGATCGGTGTCTTGTCACTCAACGGCGCGGTCAGGTCGAGTACCTCGATCCCTCCGCCCCTGATGGCATCCACCAGATCCCGTAGCACCGACATGCCGCCTCCCGTCAGTCAAGACGCACAGATCCTCCTACACCCCGACGCCGTGCGCCACACCCATTCGGCCATTCGACGCGGGGCCGTCCCGCTTGCCGTGGCGGGGACCGGGGCGGAAGGTGTCATTAGGCACAACAGGACGGCGGGATCCATGAAAAAGATCATCAACGGCGTCGACACGGTCGTGACGGACGCGCTGCGCGGCATGGCGGCGGCCCACCCCTCCCTGCGGGTCGACCTGGACAGCAGGGTCGTCTACCGGGCGGACGCGCCCCGCCGGGGGAAGGTGGGGCTGGTCTCCGGCGGCGGGTCGGGCCACGAGCCGCTCCACAGCGGCTTCGTCGGGTACGGCATGCTCGACGCCGCCTGCCCCGGGGAGGTCTTCACCTCGCCGGTCCCCGACCAGATGATCGAGGCGAGCAAGGGGACCGACGGCGGCGCCGGCGTCCTGCACATCGTCAAGAACTACACGGGCGACGTGCTGAACTTCGAGATGGCCGCCGAGCTGTGCGCCGACGAGGGCGTCGAGGTGGCGAGCGTGCTCGTCGACGACGACGTCGCCGTACGCGACTCCCTCTACACCGCGGGCCGCCGGGGCACCGGGGCGACGCTGTTCGTCGAGAAGATCGCCGGCGCCGCCGCGGAGGCCGGAGCCCCGCTGGCGGAGGTCGCGCGGATCGCCAAGGAGGTGAACGAGCGCAGCCGCTCGTTCGGGATCGCGCTGGCCCCCTGCACGGTCCCCGCGGCGGGCAAGCCCACGTTCGAGCTGGGCGAGAGCGAGATCGAGCTGGGCATCGGCATCCACGGCGAGCCCGGCCGCACGCGCGCCGTCCACCGCGAGGCCCGCGAGCTCGTGGGGCTGGCCATGGACGCCATCGACGAGGACCTGCCGCTGTCGGGTGACACGCTCGTGCTGGTCAACGGGATGGGCGGCACCCCGCTCATGGAGCTGTACATCGCGTTCGCCGAGGTCTCCGCCTACCTGGCGGGCAAGGGCGCCACGGCTGTGCGCAGCCTCGTCGGCGATTACGTCACCAGCCTGGAGATGCAGGGCCTGTCGATCACGGTGTGCCGGGTGGACGACGAGCTGGTCCGGCTGTGGGACGCGCCGGTCGAGACGCCCGGCCTCCGATGGGGCCGCTGACCCCCATGAAGCCCGTGAAGCCCGGGGAGCCCGTGAGGGCGGCCGGTTTCGACGCCGTACGACAGCCCGAGGAGTGACGTGGACACCGCCTTCTTCCTGACCTGGATCGAGGAGGTCGCCGAGGCCGTGCGGGCCGAGCGCGACCACCTGACAGAGCTGGACGCCGCGATCGGCGACGCCGACCACGGCACGAACCTCGACCGCGGCTTCACGGCGGTGCGGGAGGCCCTCGCCGGCGCGCCGCCGGCCACCCCCGGGGCTGCGCTCGTCCTCGCGGGGACCACGCTGATCCGCAAGGTGGGCGGAGCCTCCGGCCCCCTGTACGGCACGGCGTTCCGCCAGCTCGGCAAGTCCCTCGGCGACGCCCCGGACATCGGCCTCCCCGAGCTGGCCGCGGCCTTCGAGGCGGCGCTGGCCGCCCTCGGCAAGCTGGGCGGCGCGGCCGAGGGCGACAAGACCATGGTGGACGCCCTCGCCCCCGCCGTACGGGAGCTGGCGAAGGCCGCGCTGGACGGGGCGAAGCCGGGCGACGCCCTCAACCGGGCGGCGGACGCGGCCGCCGGCGGCGCGCGGGCCACGATCCCGTTGCAGGCGCGCAAGGGCCGGGCCAGCTACCTCGGCCCGCGCAGCGCCGGGCACGAGGACCCGGGCGCCGCCTCCACCGCGCTGATCTTCGACGCGCTGCGCCGCACGGCTCAGAGGTGAGCCATCCCGTCCACGCGTCCCGGCCGTGCGCCCGCCGGTTCGCGTAGCGTCGTCGGTGGCGTCGCCGGGAACGGCCGGGCGGCGAGGGCGACGGAAGGTCTGCGGCCATGGTGGGAATCGTGCTCGTCTCACACAGCGCCGGGCTGGCTGAGGAGGTCGCCGCGCTGGCGAAGGAGATCGGCGGCGCGGCGGTGCCCGTCGCGGCGGCCGGGGGGACGGACGACGGCGGCCTCGGCACCAGCCCCGACAGAGTGGGCGCCGCGGTGGAGAGCGTGGACCAGGGTGACGGGGTGGTCCTCATCCCCGACCTCGGCAGCTCGGTCCTCACCGCGCGGCTGATGGAGGAGCCGGGGGCGGTCGTGATCGCGGACGTGCCGTTCGTGGAGGGGGCCATCGCCGCGGCCGTCGCGTCGGGAGGCGGGGCGCCGCTCGACGCCGTGCTCGCCTCCGCCGAGGAGGCGCGGGCGTTCCGCAAGCTGTGACCGCGCGCTCCGGGTGCCCACGCGTCCTCGTGACCTGGGCCACATCGTCAACCACCCCATGACCTTGCATTGGTCATCTCGGTGGTTTCTCAGCTTTCGCGGCTGATCGTAATGTCATGTGCCTTCGTCGTGCCCTGTCGGCGTGGGGGCACGCTCTGGTGCCCAGCGACAGCCGGCGCGACCTTCTCGGCCACCAGGTGCCGCATGGCCTGGGACTGTCGTCTCAGGGATCGCCCGGGGCCCGGTCTGTCCCACCTACGTGACGAATCGGCCTGTAGGCCGAGTTCTTATTCCAGCGTTTCGCTGACATGCGGTCGATCTCAGAAAACGGTTCTGAACTGGGATTTCGTGTTCCAGCAGTCTCAGAGATCTTGCACGGTCCGGTGGAACAGAGATGAAACAGAGCATGGCGGGGCCGGACGACGTCCTTGCCATTGATGCTGCACCGCCTAAGCACCGAAGGGTGACATGTTCGTAGAGGTCCAATCGGGAAGGGAGCCCTGCGTCCATACAGCTCGTTGGATGACGCGACGGTCCGCTCCCGGAGGTGCATATGGACGGCGCGGTTTGGGTCGCGGTTCTCACCGGCACGACGGCGGTTCTTGCGAGCTGGGTTACCAGCCAAGGCAATCGCCGAGCTGCCACGGCCCAGGAGGAGCTGTCGGCGCGCTCGCAGTTCGTGCGGGAACAGCGAGAGGCACGCAAGGCGGCGTATCTGGACTTCATGCGTCAGGCCGGCGTCACCGAGGAGCTTTACTTCCGCCTAGACGACGTCCTGTTCCCGCCAGGCCGGATCGATCAAGCTGACGTCGACGCGCATGTCAAGCGGACCAGAGACGCGCTGAGAGACGCCTTCGAACCGCTCAAGCACGGGACTCGCGTAGTCGTCCTGGAGGGCCCCGCAGGCGTCGCCGAGTGTGCGGAGGCTGTACTCCGGGCCGCGTTCTCGGGTAACCGCCGCCTTTACGACCTGGCCAACGGTGGACACAACCCGAACGAAGCGCGCGCCCGCTTCGTGGGGGCTCGGGACGATTATCGCATGCGCGTTCGGGACTTCGCCGCCGCCGCGAGCGCCAGCATGGATCGCCATATCTGACGTGATGGGTGCGGCAAGCGCACGGTGGTGACCTGGGTTCATATGAGGGCGCTGAGCGGTAGTCACTCAGACGAGAAATGCGCTCACAGCTATTGAGTTTCGAGAGCAACAGCAGCCGGAGACACAGCACTTTTCAAGTTCTACAGTGAGGTGATCTCAGCGAAATAGTTCGGGGCGATCGGGATTTCTTGGACGCCGCTGATGGCGTTCCGGTCCTTTCAGGAGGAGTCGCCGAAGGCCGGAAACACACGTGGAGCCTCCGGTAGAAGAGCTCTCACCACAAGCGCTCAACCGGCCGGAAGGCTCCACGTGATTGCTCATCGTGCCACGCTCGACGTCTCCCGCGTACTGGTTCACTACACCGCCGGGCTGCTGCGGGCCGAACGCCGACTGCGCGGCACGCCCACCGGCAGCCGGGCCCTGACCCTGAATCGCCCCGACTTTGATGGAAACCTCAGCGGCTGATTGCTAGGGCTTCGTTGGAGTGGTGCTGAGCGTAGTAGATCGCCTCGAACTCGTCGGGCGGGAGGTGTCCGATGGCTGAGTGCAGGCGGGTGCTGTTGAACCAGGCCACCCATTCAGCGGTGGCCAGTTTGGCCAGGCTGCGCCAGGGGCCTCGGGACTTGATCAGTTCGGTCTTGTAGAGGCCGATCTGCGATTCCATCAGGGCGTTGTCGAGCGCGTCGCCGACCGTGCCGATGGAGGCGTCGATGCCGGCCGCCAGCAGATGAGTGGTAAACCGGAAAGACGTGTATTGACTGCCCGCATCCGAGTGATGAATCAGTCCCGGCCCGACCGGATGACCGGTGCGCTCGCGCCGCCACAACGCCATGTCCAGGGCGTCCAGCACGAGGGTGGTTGTGCTTGGTGAGTGAGGCGGCCCAGCCGACGATCGCCCGGGAGTATACGTCGACGACGAACGCGACGTAACACCCCGCATCAGGCCGTCACATGGGTGAAGTCGGCCACCCAGGCGGCGTTCGGCCGCTGAGCGGTGAAGTCGCGCTGCAGGTCGGCCGCCCGCGCATGTCCGGGATCGGGCGTCGTGGTGCGGATCTTTTTGCCCCGCCGGGCGCCTTGCAGGCCGAGCGCACGCATGCGCCGCTCGACGGTGCAGCGGGCCACCCGGACTCTCTGGCGCAGGAGTTGCTGCCAGACCTTGCGGGCGCCGTAGACGCCGTAGTCGGCGGTGTGGATGCGCTGGATGTGTTCGTCCAGCTCGGCGTCGCGCACCGCCCGCGGTGACGGTGGCCGGTTCTTGGCGGCGTAGTAGGTGCTGGTGGAGATGGGGCAGCCATGTTCGGTCAGGACACGGCAGATCGGCTCGACACCGAACACGTCGGCGTGCTGGTCGATGAAGGTCACGAGTGCGTGTGTGGCCGGTCGAGCTCGGCCGCGAAGAAAGCGACTTAGATTCAAAGAGTCAAGGCAACGCATTGGGCCGGGGTTCGGTAGCCGAGGCACTTGTACTGGTGGGCGCGGCTGTGAGGACGGAGCACGATCACCGGCCGTCACGGCCTGCCTGAAACCGTCACCCAACGCACAGTACCTCCGTCGGGAGTCGCACGCGGCCTATGTCGGGGCCGCTCAGCCCTGGGTGGTCCCTGTTTACTCTGCGGCGGCGGGAGTCGGCTGGAGGTGGGGCGTACGGACGGCTTTGCGGGCCGGGGCGAGGGCGGCGGCGAGGGCGGCTCCGAGCAGGAGGAGGGTCAGCGCGGAGAAGCTGTGGGTGTAGCTGGAGTCGTACGGCAGGCCGGAGGGCTGGAGGTGGCTGGTGACCAGGAGGCTGGTGATCGCGGTTCCGATGGCGCCGCCGATGGAGCGGAGGTTGGCGTTCATGCCGGTCGCGGCGCCGGTCTGCTCGGCAGGTACGCCGCCGACGATGAGGTTGGCCATGGATGCGAAGGCGAGACCGACGCCGAGGCCGAAAACGCCCGCCGCGACGGCGATCTGCCACTGCTGGGTGTGCCACAGGGCGAGGATGGCGCAGGCGACCGCGGCGGAGACGGCCCCCGAGATCAGCAGGCGTTTGGCGCCGACCTTGGGTTCCAGGCGTCCGCTGACCACACCGGCGACGAACATCGCGATCAGCATGGGCAGCATGAGCAGTCCGGACGTGGTGACGCTGGCGCCGAATCCGTAGCCGGCGGAGCGGGGTGTCTGTACGAAGCCGGGCAGGAACGACCAGACCGAAGACAGGCCTGCGCCGAACAGCAGAGCGGCGGCGTTCGTGGTCCACACGGACCGCACGCGCATGATGCGCAGGTCGATCAGCGGGCTACGGGAGTGGGACTCCGCGAACAGCCACAGGGCGAAGAGCACGACGGCCGCGGCGAACAGCGCGATCACAGCAGCGGAGCTCCAGCCCCACCGGCTGCCGCGGCTGACCGGCAGGAGCAGCGCGACCAGCCATCCGGACAGCAGCACCGCGCCGGACCAGCTGACCCGTCCCTTCGCCCGTCGGGGCGACTCGGGGACATAGCGCAGGGCTAGCAGGGCGGTGACGGCGACGATGACGACGGGAAACCAGAACAGCCAGCGGTAGTCGAGCCCGGCCACGATGGGACCGGCAGCGACTATGCCGACGCCGCCGCCGGCGGCGATCACGGCGGACAGGTTGCTGATGCTGCCGCTGACCCTGCCGGGTTCGAACTGGTCGCGGATGATGCCGAAGGACAGTGGGAACACCGCGCCTCCGGCGCCCTGAATGATGCGGGCGATGATCAAGACGCCGACGTTCGGAGCGAGGGCGGCGAGCAGACAGCCGGCGAGGACGGTCAGCAGGACTGCGACGAGGGTGCGCTTCTTGCCGGCCAGGTCGCCGACCCGGCCGATGATCGGGGTGCACACCGAGGCGGACAGCAGGTAGGCCGTCATTACCCAGACGGCGGTGGATTGGGAGGTGTGCAGTGCGTGTTGGATAGTCGGCAGAGCCGGCGCGATCAGTGACTGCAGCATGGAGAACACGCCCGCCCCGCTCGCGAGGACTGCGAAGATGAGGCGGGTGGACTTGCTGGGCATGGGGCTGTCTCTCCGGGGAAACGGGGGCGTCTTGACGACGGCGCGGGACAGGTCGCGGGTCTCGTGCATGCGGGTGGCACGCCGGTACAGCGATTGCGGGGAGCGGTCACGGCCAGGAGGTGGGCCGGGCGCGTCGCAGCGGTTCGGGCCGCGCGGGGCGGCGGTTCGCCGGGGCGTCGCCGGTGACAGTGCGACCGACGGATCGGCCCGGCCCGGCTCGGTTCACGTTGCTCGCCCCCGTGCACGCTCAAGACGTGCCGGCGTCGAGCAGGGGGTGCGGCAGGCCGGGCCGGCCTGCCGACCGCACTGCGGGTGGTTCCGGCCCGGTAGGTCTGCGCCTCTCCGGTCGGCTACGGCTGCCGGAGCCGGGTGATGGACTTGTGCTCGATGTAGCCGGTGAGTCCGACCTTGCCGTACTCGCGGCCGAGGCCGCTGGCCTTGTAGCCGCCGAAGGGGCCGTCGAAGCTGATGGGCGAGCCGTTGAGGGTGATGGTTCCGGTGCGCAGCTTGCGGGCGACGGCCAGGGCGCGCTCGGGGTCGGCGCTCCAGATGCCGCCTGAGAGGCCATATTCGGAGTCGTTGGCGATGCGGACGGCGTCGTCCTCGTCGTCGTAGGCGATGACGGCCAGGACTGGGCCGAAGATCTCCTCCTGGGCGATGCGCATGGAGTTGTCGACGTCGGCGAAGAGGGTCGGGGTGACGTAGTTGCCCTTTTCCAGGCCCTGGGGGACGTGCGGGCCGCCGGTGACCAGGCGGGCGCCCTCCGCTATGCCGATGTTGATGTAGTCGATGACGCGCTGCTGCTGGTCGGGGCGGATCATCGGGCCGATGAAGGTGTCGGGGGCGGAAGGGTCGCCGACCTTCAGCGATTCGACCATGTCCTTGAGCGCGGCGACGACCTCTTCGTAACGCTCGCGGGGAACCAGGATGCGGGTCTGCAGGATGCAGGCCTCGCCGTTGTTGCCGAGGGAGCCGAAGCGCAGGCCCTGTACGGCGGCGTCCAGGTCCGCGTCCTCCAGGATCAGAGCCGCGGACTTGCCGCCCAGCTCCAGGCTGACCCGCTTGAGGTGCTCGCCGGCGATGGAGGCGATGCGCCGGCCGGCACGCGTGGAGCCGGTGAAGGCAATCTTGTCGACGTCCGGGTGGGAGACGAGGTACTCGCTGGTCTCGCGGTCGGCGGGAAGGATGCTGAGCACGCCTGCGGGAAGCCCGGCCTCGTGCCACAGGTCCGCTAGCAGCATCATGCTGAGGGAGTTCTCCGGGGAGACCTTCAAAACAACCGTGTTGCCGGCCAGCAGGGCCGGGATCAGCTTGGCGGTGGCGGCGGAGAACGGCGAGTTCCACGGGATGACCGCGGCGACCACGCCGATCGCCTCACGCCGCACGATGGTGTCGAAGGCCACCGACGGGTCGGAGGGTTCGATGACCTCCTCCCAGCCGAACTCCTCGGCCGCCTTGAGATAAGCGTTGACCTGGCGGGTCAGGAAGGGCTGGCCGACCTTGGTGAACCAGCCGGCCGAGCCGTTCTCGACGGAGATTGCCGCGGCGACCTCGTCGGCGCGGGCGGTGCGCAAGGCGTCGTAGCGCCGGATGATCTCCTGCCGCTCCTCGGGCGTGGTGCGCGGCCAGGGGCCGTGGTCGAAGGCCTCGCGGGCCGCGGCGACGGCCGCGTCCACGTCGGCGGGTGCGGCCTGGGCCACGCGGCCCAGCACCGACTGGTCGTGGGGGGAAAGGATGTCGAGCAGCTCCGGGTTGCTGGGGGTGACCCAGGAGCCGCCGATGTAGAGCTTGTCGCGAACAGTCATGTCTGTCGATTTCTTCCTGTGAAACGTGGTGGGTGCAGGGCCCGGGCGGGAGCGTCCCGGGCGATGCCGCAGGGGTGGAGGAGACCACCGGAGCGAGCGGGTATCCGCGCTGTCGCCGGGCCCGTGGTCGCGTGCCGTCGGGCAGGCGACCGACGGCACGCGAAGCTGCAGGGTCGTTACGCGGTCTGGTGGTCGGTGGAGCGGCTCGCTTCGGCCCATGTGTCGGCCTCGGCCAGGCGAGCCTTTTCCGCGCTGACAGCGATTTCCAGGGCGTCGCTGCCGAGCAGGAGCCGGCGCGGGGGCTCGGGCGCGTCCACGGCGGCGATGACGGCCCGGGCCATTCGGGCGGGGTCGCCGGGCTCGTTGCCGCTGTAGGCCGCAAACTGCTCCAGCCATGCGCCGACCGTCTGCTGATAGTCAGGAGCGATGGGTCCGGACGGCTTCGCGGCGCCGGCGGCCCAGCCGGTGCGGATACCGCCCGGCTCCACGATGATCACCTTGATGCCGAACGGGGCCACCTCGTTCGCCAGCACCTCGGAGAAGCCTTCGACTCCGAACTTTGCTGTCTGGTAGGCGCTGAGCCCGGGCGTGCCGCCGACCCGGCCGCCGATGGACGAGATCTGCACGATGTGCCCAGACCGCTGGCCACGCAGTACGGGCAGGGCAGCCCGGGTCACGTTGATCACACCGAACAGGTTCGCCTCGACCTGCGCCCGGAACTCGTCCTCCGGGAAGTCCTCGATCGAACCGCTGGTGGCGTAACCCGCGTTGTTCACAATGACGTCGACGGTGCCGAATCGCTCCACTGCGGCCGCCACCACGTCCCGAGCCTCGGACCGCGACGTGACATCCAGCGCCACGGTCTCCAGCCGCTCCGGATACTGCGCCTTCAGATCAGCCAGAGCCTCCGGCCTACGGGACGTCACGACGACTCGATCACCATCCTCAAGAGCCTGAAGAACCAGGGCCCTGCCCAGCCCCTGGGAACCACCGGTGATCAACCAAGTCCGTGACATGGCGTTCTCCTCATCATCTCGTTGCCTCTCGCCGCTCTCCAGGGCGCAATCCCAATGTAGACGTTTCATCGTCAACTGCAACATTGATGTTGCACTAAATAGATGAGATGTGTCTCACTGTGGGATGATGGCGCTGTAATCACCACTGCTAGTTAGGATCACCGGACCATGAGAGCCGATGCGGCACGCAACCTGTCCTCCGTCCTCCGCACCGGGGCCCGCCTCCTGGCGGAGGATCCGAGCACGTCGATGGCGGCCATTGCCGCTGCGGCGGGTGTCGACCGCACCACCGTTCATCGCCGCTTCGCGAATCGGGAGGCGCTGCTGCGCGCCGTCTTCCAGGCCAAACTCGACTCGGCCGAGCGGGTGTTGGACGAGGCGCGGCTGACCGAGGCCCCGGTGCCGGTCGCTCTCCACCGCTATCTGGAGGGGATCATCCCGGTCAGCCGCGAGTGGCCTGTCGACACGCGCCGCATGATGCAGAAGGACCCCGAAGCCAGCGCTCGCCGTGAAGCGCAGAGTGCGCGCCTGAGCACCTTCATCCAGCGCGCTTGCGATGAGGGCTACCTGCGCGCCGATATCGATGCGGCCTGGGCACGTGCGGTCCTCGACGCACTCGTCGACAGCATCGCCCACCGGTTCCCCGCAGTGGATCCCCCGCAGGCGGCCGACCTCGTCGCGGACGCCTTCCTGCGCGGCCTCGGCGTGACCTGACCCTGCGGGTGAGCCAGTCGCCGGTGCCCCAGCCTTCTTCCGCGCCGTCGCCGTCCAGCATCAACCCGCACGCATGCAGCCACCCCTGGTGCGCTGATCCCGCCACTCCGGCGGGCCGGCCAAGCCCCCCAACCCCATCGCGCGCAAGGCGTGCGCACCCCACCAATCCCCTTTCACAGACTCACCTGCTGAAGAATCGAGGACACCATGGCGCGCGCTCGGATCACGCTCGGTCATTCCGACGGCCTCGGCTGCATGGGCATGTCCCAGTTCTACGGAGCAGCCGACCCCGCCGAATCGATAGCGACGGTCCAAGCAGCCATCGACGCGGGTATTGATTTCTTCGACACCTCCGAGGGCTTGATGTGATGGGTGAATACCTCGGCCGGTGAATACGCAAAGTGATGACTGGCTCCCAGGTCACCGTCGCGCATCGAGGTGTCGAGGCCCAGACTGCGGGCGCCGGGCAACTGGTCGAGCACGCCAGCCAGGTAGTAGCCCGTGCCGCAACCGATGTCCAAGACTGTGCCCTGTTTGACCGAGAGCGCGACCTGCATGAGGTCGGGCCAGTGAGATGATCTCAGCGAAATAGTTCGGACGATTGGGATTTCTTGGATGCTGCCGGTGGCGTTCCGGGCTTTTCGGGAGGAGTCGCCGAAGCCTGGAAACAGACGTGGAGCCCCCGGTAGAAGAGCTCTCACCACAAGAAATCTCAGCCTCCGGAAGGCTCCACGTGATTGCTCATCGTGCCACGCTCGATGTCTCCCGCGCACTCGTTCACCACCTCGCCCGGCTCCTGCGCAACGAACGCCGGCTGCGCGGCACCCCCACCGGCAGCCGACCCCTGAGCCCGTTTCGGCAGGCGGTCCTGGTGCTGCGCTGGTTCCGAGGCGAGCACGACATCCCCAAACTCGGCCGCGACCATCGCGTCTCCCGAGCCACTGCCTACCGCTACCTCCACGAAGGCATCGACGTTCTCGCAGCTCAAGCGCCAGATCTACACGAAGCTCTCGACCGCGCCCACACCGAGGGACTGGCGTATGTGATCCTGGACGGCACGCTGATCCCCATCGACCGCTGCGCCGAACAGACCACCAGCGTCAAGGGCGAACCCATCGACACCTGGTACTCCGGAAAGGCCCACCAGCACGCCGGCAACCTCCAAGCACTGTCGGCACCCGGTGGGCTGCCGTTGTGGATCGCCGAGGTCGAACCCGGCTCCGTCCACGATCTCACCGCTGCCCGCGCACAGGTTCTGGGCGCGTTGTACGCCGCAGTCGCACGCGGCCTGCCCACCCTCGCCGACAGCGGCTACGACTGCGCCGGAATCGGCATTCACACGCCGATCAGACAGCCCGAAGGAAACCAGATCCTCAGCCCGGACAACCGCACCTACAACCGGCTTCTACGCGCCTTGCGCTGTATCGGCGAGCGCGGGTTCGCCCTGCTCAAGGGCCGCTGGCGGACCCTCCAGCACATCACCGTCAGTCCCAGCCGAATCGGCGCCATCGCTCGCGCGGCGCTTGTCCTCACCCATTTCGAGCACAGTTATCTACCGGCTATTCGCTGAGATCACGTCAGTGTACGAAACAGCATGGCCCATAGTTCCGCAGGACAGGGAGAAGAGCTACCTGCCATAGAGTGCATCGAACTCTTGAGCCGTTACGCCGCTTCCGCCTTTGAACGAAGGCATGCCAAGTAATCAATATAACCGTTCCCGGACGACAAGGCGGAACGGGAGTCGCCGACGTTGACATCCGTACCGTGACCGAGTGCTTCGGGCACAACGATCCCGGCTTCACCTTGAGGACGTACACGCACCTGATGCCCCGGACGCGGAAGGCCGTGGATCCGTTCTTCGCCAGCGGGTCGAGTGCCCTGATTGTGCCTTTGGAGGGCACAGACTGACCTGATGGCGCTGGTCAACGCCTTCCGGGCTCACTTGTGCCGGAAGTAGACGAACAGGCGCCCGTGGTTCTTGGCGTCCTTGTCGATCCGGTGGTAAAGGGCCTTGATCTCCTTCTGGTCGAGGAAACGGAGGACCTTCTTCTTGAGCTGGCCGGAGCCCTTGCCCGGGATGATCTCCACCTCGGTGGCCTTCTTCCGGATGGCCTCCTGGATGATGCCGTGCAGCGCCCGGTCGATCTCGCCGCCCTTGTTGTAGATGTCGTGGAGATCCAGCTTGAGCTTCACCCCCCGAGTGTAGGTCGCCGGCGGCCGGCCCGGGAGGGGCGGGCGGGGTGGGGAAGGAGCGAGGGCGGCCGAGCGAGGGCCCCCCGCGCCCCCGCTCAAACCGCTCGCGCTCAGCCGTGCAGGTAGCCCACCAGGGCCTGCTTCTCGGTCTCCAGCTCCTCGATGGCGCTCTTCACGACGTCTCCGATGCTGACGATGCCGACGAGCCTGCCGTCCTTCACCACCGGCACGTGCCGTACGCGGTGGTTGGTCATGGTGCGGCGCAGCTCTTCGACGTTCGCGTCAGGCGAGCACGTCCGCACGTCCGCGGTCATGATCGTGGAGACCGGGCGGCCGAGCACCGACGCGCCGCTCTCATGCAGCCGCCGCACGACGTCGCGCTCCGACACGATGCCGTCGATCGTGGCGCCGTCGCCCGACACCACCACCGCTCCGATGTTGAGCCGGGCCAGCGTGGCCAGCAGCTCGGTGACCGTGGCATCCGGAGGGACGGTCGCCACGCCGGTTCCCTTACCTTGCAAGATCGTCCCGATGAGCATCGACACCGCCTTTCAGGGGCACCCGAGGGGGAGGTCCCCCATATCCCGCTCCGGCCGGCGGCAGGAGCGGTGAACCTGTTTTCCCAGGCAACAGCGGTCGTCCCCGCTCGTCAAGGGCCACGCGCCCTAGCATGTGAAATCACTGCTCGCTGGACACGGGATGGTCAAATGACCGACAAGCTCACCACCGGAAGCCATGACCTGCCGGTCTCCGACGCCCTCGCGGACTTCATGCGGACCGGCTGGGCCGACACGGCCAGGACCGGGGTGGTGCCGCTGCCCGTCGCCGCGTACGCCGCAAAGCGCCGCGCCCGGCTCGCCGAGCGCTTCCCCGGAGAGCGGCTGGTCGTCCCGTCCGGCACGCTGAAAGCGCGCAGCAACGACGACGACTACCGGTTCCGCACGCACAGCGCGTTCGCCTACCTCACAGGGAGCCGGCAACCGGACGACGTCCTGGTGATCGAGCCCTCCGGCGCCGCCCGGCTCTTCCTGCGCCCGCGCTCGCCCCGGTCGCACGGCCAGGAGTTCTACCGCGACCGCAGGTACGGCGAGTTCTGGGTGGGCCGCCGCCCCGACCTGGCCGAGGCGGAGACCCTCCACCAGATCGAGTGCGCCCACATCGACGAGCTGCCCGCGGCGCTCACCGGGCGGGCCAGGGTGCTGCGCGGGGTGGACGCCTCGGTCGACGCGCTCGTCACCCCGGAGGACGGCGCCGAAGAGGCCCCCGAGGAGGGCGGCGCCGACTCCGAGTTCGCCGCCGTGCTGTCGGAGATGCGGCTGGTCAAGGACGAGTGGGAGATCGCGGAGTTGCAGCGGGCGGTCGACGCGACCGCACGCGGCTTCGAGGACGTCGTCCGGGCGCTGCCCTCCGCGATGGCGCACCCCCGGGGCGAGCGGTACGTCGAGGGCGTCTTCGGCCTGCGTTCCCGCCTGGAGGGCGACGCCGTCGGCTACCAGTCGATCGTGGCCTCGGGCGCGCACGCCTGCGTGCTGCACTGGACGCGTAACGACGGGCGGCTGAACCCGGGCGAGATGCTGCTGCTCGACGCGGGCGTCGAGGGCGACAACCTCTACACCGCCGACGTCACCCGCACCTTCCCGCTCTCCGGGCGGTTCACCCCGCTCCAGCGGCAGGTGTACGAGCTCGTGCACGAGGCGCAGACGGCGGCGATCGCGGTCCTGCGGCCCGGGGTGCCGTTCCGCGACTTCCACGACACCGCCATGCGGGTCATCGCCGAGGGGCTGCGGGAGTGGGGGCTGCTGAGCCGCGCGGCCGTGGACGGCGGTCTGCACCGCCGCTACACGCTCTGCAGCAGCGGCCACATGCTCGGTCTCGACGTGCACGACTGCGCCCGGGCGCGGGCCGAGGCGTACCTGGACGGCGTGCTGGAGGAGGGGCAGGTGCTCACGGTGGAGCCGGGGCTGTACCTCCAGCCCGACGACCTCACGCTGCCGCCGGAGCTGCGCGGCATCGGAGTGCGGATCGAGGACGACCTCGTCGTCACCGCCGGCGGCGCGCGCCTGATGTCGGCCGCCCTCCCCCGCCACCCCGACGACGTCGAGTCCTGGATGGCGGCCCTCGCCGGGTGACGCCCCTCTTTCCCCGCGAGCCGCGAGACGGAGCGCGACAGTTCACTTGATCGTCACATCGCGCGCTTATCGTTGATCGTGTGAGCCCCCCACTGGCCGTGGCCGGCCACACGGACGAGGTGCTCGACGTCGTCGGCGGCACCCTCACCGATGCGGAGCGCGGGCGCGCCGAGCGGTTCACCCGCAAGCGGGACCGCTCGGACTTCGTCGCCGCCCACCTGCTCGTACGGCACTGCGCGGCCGAGATCCTCGGCACCCGGGCCTGCATGCTGACCGTGGTGCAGCGATGTGAGCGCTGTGGCGCGGCCCACGGGCGGCCGTGGCTCGCCGAGGCTCCCGACCTGTCGATCAGCCTGGCCCACACCTCCGGATACGTGTGCGCGGTGGCCGGCTACGGCCGGGTCGGTGTGGACGCCGAGCACGCCACCGGCGGGCCGGCGGACGAGGCCCTGACCGCGCTGGCGCTGACCCCGGCGGAGGCGACGATGGTGGGCCGCGACAACCGGGGGCTCATCCGGCAGTGGGTGCGCAAGGAGGCGCTGGTCAAGCGAGGGGAGCTCACCCTCGACCGGCTGCGGGAGGTGGACCTGTCGGACCTGCCGCTCGACGACGGCATGTCGGGGGCGCAGGAGTGGAGGGGCCGCCACTTCACCGAGTGGACGGCCGGCACCGTCATCGCCACGGCCGTCACCGACGAGCCGGCCAAGCTACGGCTCCTGGGCGGGTGACCGTCCCGGCGTCGGGTCGAGGAACACCTGCTTGATCTCCGGGAAGCGTTCCGTAAGGCGGCGCTCCAGCTGGTCGGAGGCGATCTCCAGCCGCTCCCCCGTCGACTCGTCGAGGAAGTCGATCTTCGCGGCGACCATGATCTGGGCCGGGCCCAGCATCACCGTGACGAGCTCCACGACGGCCTCGACCTCGGGCTGACAGGCGAGCTCCGCCCGGATCTCCTCCTCCAGCGAGCTGGGCGCCGACTGGCCGATCAGCAGTGAGGCGTTGGACCGGATGAGGATCAGCGCGACAACGAGCAGGAGCAGGCCGATGGCCATCGACGCGACGCCGTCCCACATCGACGAGCCGGTGAGCTGCGACATCGCCAGACCGGCCGCGGCGACGGCGATGCCGACCAGGGCGGCGGTGTCCTCGAGGACGACGGCCTTGAGCGTCGTGTCGGAGGTGCGCGACAGCATCCGGCGGGAGCTCACCTGCCAGCGTCCCGCCTCGTTGCGGAGCTGGGTCAGGCCCTTCCACAGCGAGACGCACTCGATGACGAAGGAGACGGCGAGCACGATGTAGGAGATGCGGACGTCGCCCAGGTCCTCGCCATGCGTGATGGTGTGCCAGCCGTGGGTGAGCGAGAAGCCCGCGCCGACGACGAGGGTGCAGCAGGCCGCGAGGATGGCCCACAGGTAGCTGGCCCGGCCGTGCCCGAGCGGATGACGGGGGTCCGGGGGCCGCTCCCCCTGTCTGATCGCGGTGAACAGCAGCACCTCGGTGACGGTGTCGGCCGCCGAATGGGCCGCCTCCGACAGCATCGCCGACGACGAGCTGAGCAGCCCCGCGACCAGCTTGGCCAGCGCGATCGCCAGGTTCGCCAGGCCGGCGACGACGACGGTCCCGACACTCTCGCCGTTCTCGCTGCCGCCCATGACCGCTCCATCCGCTCGATCGCCCACCGCGATCTTATGCTGGTCATATGGAAGACCCCCGCTGGCTTACCCCGCAGGAGCAGCGCACGTGGCGGGCCCACCTGTCCGCGCACCGCCTGCTGTTCTACCAGCTCGACCGGGAGCTGCAGGAAACGGGCCTGTCGCTCAACGACTACGAGATCCTCGTCAACCTCTCCGAGAGCCCCGAGCATCGTATGCGGATGAGCGAGCTGGCCGACTCGATGATCCAGTCGCGCAGCCGGCTGTCGCACCAGATCTCCCGCATGGAGGCCGCCGGCCTGGTCTCCAGGGAGGACTGCGAGGACGACCGGAGGGGCACGTTCGCCGTGCTCACCGCCCACGGCTGGGAGACGATACAACGGGTCGCCCCCGGCCACGTGGCCGCCGTACGCCGGCACTTCATCGAGCTGATGACCCCGGCGCAGGTGACCGCCCTGGAGGAGGTCTACGCCCCGATCGTCGACCACCTGCTGGCCATCCGCTCGGCCAGGTGACGAGGACGGCGGTGGACGCGGCGATGGGGGCGATGACGGTCGAACCGATACAGGCGTGACCGCCTGTATCGTCGGTCGCGCTCGCTACGATCCGCGTGTGAGAACAATCACCGGGCTGGTCGTGGCCGCCCTCCTGCTCGTGACGGCCTGCGCGCCGAAGAACGAGACGGCCCTGCCCAGCGGTCCCGGCCTGCTGAACAAGTCGGCCGCGGCCATGCGGGCGGTGAAGACGGTCGCCTTCACGATCGACGCCAAGGACCGCCCGGCCGTCCCCGTACGGCACGCGGAGGGCAGCCTCACCCGGGAGGGCGACGCGAAGGGCAGCCTCCAGATCGAGATCGCCGGCCTGCAGGAGTTCGAGTTCGTGCTGGCCGGTGACACCGTCCACTTCAAGGGGCCGACCGGCGGCTTCCAGACGATGACCAGGCAGCAGCTCGCGGCGATCTACGACCCCTCGGCGGTGCTGACCGGTGTGCCCGATCTGCTGTCCACGGCGCAGGACGTACGGACCGAGTCCGTCGAGGCGGTGGGGGGCGTGAACACCTACCGGATCGCCGCCACCCTGTCCCAGCAGGTCCTGGCCAAGCTGGTCCCCGGCGTGCAGCAGGCCGTGAAGGGCACCGTGTGGGTGGACCAGGCCACCTCCAGGATCGTGCGGATGGAGCTGCCCCTGAGCGGCGGCTCGGTGGTGGTGGCCCTGGACGACTACGACGCGCCCGTGACGATCACCCCGCCGGCCTCATGACCGTCTCCGTCCGGCGGCGTCTGGCACTCGGCGCCGGCGGGGCCGCCGTGCTGCTCGCCGCGCTCGACGCGTACGTCGTCGTGACCGTGCTGGTCGACGTGGCCCAGGACGTCGGCGTCCCGGTGGGCCGCCTGGAGCGGGCGACGCCGGTCGTGACCGGGTTCCTCCTCGGCTACGTCGCGGCGATGCCGCTGCTCGGCGGCCTGTCCGACCGGTACGGCAGGCGCGCTCTCATCCAGGCCTGCCTGGCCGGGTTCGCCGCCGGGTCCCTGGTCACGGCCCTGGCCACGAGCGTCCCCCTCCTCGTCGCCGGCCGCACGGTGCAGGGCGTCGCGGGCGGGGCCCTGCTGCCGATCACGATGGCCCTCGTGAGCGACCTGTGGGACGAGCGGGCGAGGCCCGTGGCGCTGGGCGCCGTGGGGGCCGCGCAGGAGCTCGGCAGCGTTCTCGGCCCCCTCTACGGGGCGGGGCTCGCCGCGGTCGCCGGATGGCGTGGCATCTTCTGGGTCAACCTTCCCCTGGCACTGCTGGCCGCCGTCGCCGTGCACCGCGGCCTGCCCGGGAAGCCGGACGCCCCGGAGGCGGGAAGGGCGGCGGGCAGGGTCGACGTCGGCGGCGGGGTGCTGCTCGCGGTGGCGCTGGGCCTGCTCGTGGCGGGGCTGTACAACCCGGAGCCCGCGAAGTCGGTGCTGCCGCCGTGGGGCCTGCCGTGCCTGGCGGCGGGGGCGGCCGCCCTGATCCTGTTCGCCGCCTGGGAGGTCCGCTCGCCGGTGCGGCTGCTCGACCTGACCGGCGTGCCGGGGCGTCCGCTGTTCGCGACGCTGGCGGTCAGCCTCCTGTCCGGTGCGGCGCTGCTGGTGACGCTGGTGGACGTGCAGCTCGCCGCGCAGACCCTGCTCGGCAGGGACGCGGTCGGCGGCGCGCTGGTCCTCACGCGGTTCCTCGCCGCGCTGGCGGTCGCGGCGTTCCTGGGCGGGCTGCTCGCCCGGCGGCTCGGGGAACGGCCGGTGGCGGTCGCGGGGATGGCGATCGCCGCGGCGGGCTACTTCATGATCTCCCGGTGGCCGGCCGACCTCGCCTCGGCGGGCCTGCGGATGGACGTGGACCTCGCGGTCGCCGGGCTCGGCCTCGGCCTGGTGATCGCCCCGGTGTCGGCGGCGGCGCTGCGGGCCGTGCCCGCGGCGCAGCACGGAGTCGCCTCGGCGGCGGTCGTCGTGGCCCGCATGATGGGCATGCTGCTGGGCGTGGCGGCGCTGTCGGCCTGGGGCTTCCACCGTTTCCAGTCGCTCACCGCCGGCCTCGACACGCCGCTGCCGGTGGGCGTCACAGGGGTGGAGTTCGCCAGGAGGCTGGCCGTGTACACGGCGCGCGTACAGGACGCCCTGCGCACCGAGTATTCGGAGATCTTCCTGATCACCGTGGGCCTGTGCGTGCTCGGCGCGGCGGCCGCCCTGGCACTGCCCGGCCGCGCGAAGCGGCCGGCCGGCGATTGAGTACGGGGGTACTCATGCACCGCCCCCTCGGGCGGGTCAGCATCGTGACAGGTGCTTCCCGGGCCGGCAGGGACGGCTTTCCCATGTGGCCGGGGAGCCCCGTGTCGCCCGCCGTCCCCTGAACCGCCCCGTCACGAACCCCGGGGCCGTTCATCCGTCTGAGGAGCCCCCATGCGCAAGGTCTACTTCGGGTTCACGGTCCTGACGATGATCGCCGTACTCGCCCAGTTCTACCTCGCCACTTTCGGCGCCTTCGAGACCCCGCACCCGGCGGTCGGCGACGAGAGCGCGATGATCGGCTATCACGCCCTGAACGGCACGATGGTCATCCCGCTGGTCTCTCTGCTGACCACGATCGTCGCGGCGCTCGCTCGGGTGGGCGGCAGGCTCATCGGCCTGTCGATCGCGCCTTTGGCGCTGGTCGTGGTGCAGCTGTTCGTCATCTTCCCGCTGGCCGAGCTGGCGGGCGCCAGCGAGAACGAGACCACCACGGCCAGCCTGTTCGTCCTCGGCTTCCACGCCCTCGACGGGGTGGCGATACTGGCGGTGGCCGTCATCCTGCTCCGGGAGGCCCGCGGCCTGCTGAGGGAGACCGCCGTCCTCGGCACGGCCCCGTCCGGGACGTCCACCCCGGTGTGAGGACCGCATCCCTGATCGCCCTCGATCAGATCCTGGTCGTCGGGGTCGCCGGGCTGTGGGCGGCGGCCGCGGGCACCGTCCTCACCGCGGCGCGGGGATCCCTCGCCGCGGGCCCGCGATCCGCCGCTCCCGGCACGGCCGGTCAGAAGGCTGTCCCGGCCGGTCAGGCGACCGGCACGGCGGATCGGTCCCGCCGGAACTCTTCGATCGCCGCGGCGCTGTGCGCCGCGGCGATCGCCGCGACGGCGCTGCGGGTCGTGCTCACCGTCCAGCTGGCGAGGGCGGGCTGGTGGTTCGTCGGGGAGAAGGTGACCCTGGCGCTTCCGCTGGTCGTCGTGCCGGGTGTCGCCGCCGCCGTGATCAGCATTCCCCGGCTGCTGCCCGGCCGGCGCGATCTCGCGGGCACCATCACGGGGGCGGGCATGCCGCCGCGCGCCCGAGGCGGGCGGGGCTCCGCCCGCCTCGTCGCGTTCCCCGTCCTCGTGGCGGCCTACGGAGCGGCGGCGGGCGTCGCCTGCGGCGTCGTGGTCTCCTTTCCGGTCACGGCCGCGGCCGCGGTCGCCGTCCTCGCGTTCTTCGCCGGGGCGTCGGCGGCCACGTGGCGGCTCCTCCCCCCGGGCCGCGGCGCCGACCGATGGCACCTCGCCGGGGCGGCCGTGCTGGTCGTCGCCCTCGTCTGGGCCGTGCCGGGAAGGCTGCAGGGGGGCGCGCTGCACGCCGGGCACGGCGCTGCCGCCGCCGGCGTGCCCGTCAGCCGGCTGCTCGGCCCCTCCGGCCCGGACGCCCGCCGGTTCACCCTGACCGCGAGGCCCGCCACCGTACGGCTGCCGTCCGGCCGGACGGCCGAGGCGTGGTCGTTCAACGGCCAGGTGCCGGGGCCGGTCCTGCGCGTCCGCCAGGGTGACCTCGTGGAGGTGACGCTGCACAACGCGCTGCCCGGCCAGCCGGTCACGATCCACTGGCACGGCTACGACGTGCCCGCAGGAGAGGACGGCGTCCCCGGCGTCACCCAGGACGCCGTCCCGCCCGGCGGCACCCACGTCTACCGGTTCCTGGCCTCCGACGCCGGCACGTACTGGTACCACAGCCACCAGAACCCCAGCGTGGCCGTGCCTCGCGGGCTGTTCGGGATGCTCGTCGTCGACCCCGCGAAGCCGGCGGCACCTGGGACGGAGGACCACACGATCGCGCTGCACACCTTCGGCGACCGGCTCACGATGTCCGTCGACGGCGCGGGGCCCACGGACGGGCTCGCCAGGGCGCGGTTCGCCCCCGGCGCCCCGGTGCGGCTCCGCGTCGCCGACACCGACTCGCTGCCGAGGATCCTCGGGCTGAGCGGCGTGCCGTACCGGATCGCGGCGGTGGACGGCGGGGACGTGCCCCAGCCGGCGGAGTTGTCCGGCCGCCGTCTGAGCCTCGCGGCGGGCGGACGCTACGACCTGACGTTCACCATGCCGTCACGGCCGGTGCTGCTGTCCGTCGAAGGCCATCCCGGGCTGCTGCTCAACGGCTCCGCGCCGCCACCGGCGGCCTCCGGCCCGCTGCTCGACATCACGACGTACGGCGCGCGGGCGGCGGTGCCCGCCCACTTCGGCAGGCGGGTCACCTGGGTGCTGGACAAGACCCTCGCCCTCGTGGACGGGGTACCGAAGCTGGGCTACACGGTGAACGGCAAGGCCTGGCCGAACATCCCCACCCCCGTCGTACGGCTCGGCGAGACCATCGAGATCACCGTGGTGAACCGGAGCGGCGACACCCATCCCATGCATCCGCACGGCCACCACGTCCAGGTCCTCTCCCGCGACGGCGTGCCGGCGAACGGCCTGCGGATGGACACCTTCGACGTGGCGCCAGGGGAGGTGTGGAAGGTCGCCCTGGTGGCGGACAACCCGGGCGTGTGGATGTCCCACTGCCACGACCTGGCCCACGCCGTCCAGGGAATGGAGTTCCACCTGGCGTACGAGGGGATCACGACCCCCTTCGACGTCACCGGGGGCAACCGCCCCGCGTGACTCAGGAACGCAGGTAGGCCAGCACCGCGAGGACCCGGCGGTGCTGGTCGCCGTCCTCGGCGTGCAGCCCGAGCTTGGCGAAGATGCCGCGGATGTGCTTTTCCACCGCGCCGTCGGTGACGACGAGGCGGCGTCCGATCGCCGGGTTCGACTTGCCCTCGGCCATCAGCCCGAGCACCTCACGCTCGCGCGGGGTCAGGGAGCCCAGCGGGTCGTCGCGGCGCCGCCGCACCATGAGCTGCGCGACGACCTGGGGGTCGAAGACCGTGCCGCCTCCGGCGACGCGGCGCAGGCCGTCCATGAACTCCTCGACGTCCACCACACGGTCCTTCAGCAGGTAGCCCACCGCGCCCCGCGCGTCGGCGAGCAGGTCGTCGGCGTAGGACACCTCGACGTACTGGGAGAGGATCAGCACGGGGGCTCCGGGGACCCGCTTCCTCGCCTCGACGGCGGCCCGCAGGCCCTCGTCGGTGAACGAGGGAGGCATCCGCACGTCGACCACCGACACGTCCGGGCGGTGGGCGGCGGACGCCTCCACCAGCTCGTCACCCGTGCCGACCGCCGCCATCACCTCGCAGCCGAACTCCTCCAGCAGGCGGACCAGGCCCTCCCTGATGAGGACGGCGTCGTCGGCCACCACTACCCGCACGGAACCTCCGCCGTGATCATCGTCGGCCCTCCGGCCGGCGAGTGGACGGACAGGCCGCCCTCGACCGCCCGGAGCCGGTCCGCCAGGCCGGACAGCCCGTGCCCCTTGGCGACGTGCGCGCCGCCGACCCCATCATCGCCGATGGTCAGCATCAGGGTGTCACCGATCCTGGTCAGTGTGATCAAGCACGCCTGCGCCCTGCTGTGCTTGGCGACGTTGGTCAGCGCCTCGGCCGTCACGAAGTACACCGTGTTCTCGATCAGGGCGGGGAACCGCTCCGCCGTCTGGACGTCCAGCTCGACGGGGATGGTGCAGCGGCCCGCCAGCGCGGCCAGAGCGGGCGCCAGGCCCCGGTCGGCGAGGATCGGGGGCGCGATGCCGCGTGACAGGGCCCGCAGCTCGTCGAGCGTCTCCCGGGTCGCGGTGATCGCCTGCCCGATCGTGGCGTGGGCGGCGGAGGCGTCCCGCTGCAGCTCCCGCTGCGCCCGCGACAGCTCCATCGCCAGATGCACCAGGCGCTGCTGCGGCCCGTCGTGGATGTCCCGCTCCAGGCGGCGCAGTGCGTCCGCCTCGGCGTGGGCGGCGGCGTTGCGCCCCTCGGTGAGGTCCTCGATCCGCTCCTGCAGCTCGGCGACGCCGGTCAGCAGCGCCTTGCCCAGCGAGGCCTGCAGGACGGCGCACGCCCGGACGACCGGATACAGGGTCAGCGCGGCGAGCGCGCCGAGAGCGAAGTAGAAGACGCTGTCGACGACGTGGCCGCGTCCGAGGCCGAGCAGCTCGGGCAGCCCGTGGTTGCCCGGGATGTCCGACACGATCCACCCGTAGAGGGGGTAGGTGAGCCCCGACACCACCATCGCCCACCAGGTGACGACCACGCAGAACGTGGCGACGGCGACGGGGAAGACGACCAGGCCGTGCAGCATGTCGAGCCACGGCTGCGCGCCGGCCAGCGGCGTCAGCATCCGGCGGAACCAGCCGGCGCCCTCCGGCGCCCGGGGGTAACGGGGCCGGGGCAGGGCCGCCCCCAGCACGCCGCGGATCCGCAGCCGCTCCACGTCGCCCAGTCCCCGTGCCACCAGCGCGGTCAGGGCGAGGGTCGGCACCCCCACCCATACGACCAGCAGCCCGGCTCCCGCCGACAGGCCGGCCACCATCAGGACGAACGTGATCACCGCGAGGGGGAAGGCGACCAGCAGGTAGACCGTGTCGCCCGTCAGGCGCCGTATGAGTGTTCGCATGCCCTCAACCGTAGGGACGGCGAGCCGCCGGATCGATCCCGTGGACGGCAGTCCCGTTGGTAGGGCCAGCCCTACCAACGGGGTCCCGCTCTACTTCTTCCGCTTCTCGCGGATCTTCATCGTGACTTCGATCGGGGAGCCGGCGAAGCCGAACTCCTCGCGGATGCGGCGCTCGATGAAGCGGCGGTAGGTCTCCTCGAGGAAGCCCGAGGTGAACAGCACGAACTTCGGCGGCTCGGTCGACGCCTGCGTGGCGAACAGGATCTTGGGCTGCTTGCCTCCGCGCACCGGGGGCGGCGTGGCCTGCACCAGTTCGGTGAAGAACTGGTTGAGCCGGGCCGTCGGCACCCGGGTGCCCCAGGACTCCAGGGCCCGCTCGATGGCCGGGGTCAGCTTCTCGACGTGCCGGCCCGTCTTGGCGGAGATGTTGACCCGCAGCGCCCACGGCGTGCGGACGAGCTGCCGGTCGATCTCCTTCTCCAGGTAGTAGCGCCGGTCCTCGTCGACCAGGTCCCACTTGTTGAACGCGACCACCATGGCCCGGCCGGACTCGATGGCCAGGCCGATGATCCGCAGGTCCTGCTCGGTCAGCACGTCGGAGGCGTCGATCAGCACGACCGCGACCTCCGACCGCTCCAGCGCCGCCCGCGTGCGCATCGCGGCGTAGAAGTCGGCGCCCTGCAGCTCGCGGTCGCGGCGGCGGATCCCGGCCGTGTCGATGAAGCGGTAGGTCTTGCCGCCCAGCTGGATCAGCTCGTCCACGGGGTCGCGAGTGGTGCCCGCCACAGGGTCGACGAGCACCCGCTCCTCCCCGGCCACCCGGTTCAGCAGCGACGACTTGCCCACGTTCGGCTTGCCCAGCAGGGCCACCCTGCGCGGCCCGCTCCGCTCGCCGAACGTCTGCGGCGGCGTCTCCGGCAGCGCGTCGAGCACCACGTCCAGCAGGTCGCCGCTGGCCCGGCCGTGCAGGGCCGAGACGGGGTACGGCTCGCCGAGGCCCAGCGACCACAGCCCGGACGCCTCCAGCTCCATCTGCTGGTTGTCGACCTTGTTGGCGGCCAGCACGATCGGCTTGCCGGAGCGGC
The DNA here is from genome assembly GCF_040802045.1 of Microbispora sp. NPDC049125. Lineage (NCBI taxonomy): Bacteria > Bacillati > Actinomycetota > Actinomycetes > Streptosporangiales > Streptosporangiaceae > Microbispora > Microbispora sp. NPDC049125. The sequence continues at coordinate 41,933 of NZ_JBEZDW010000020.1, forward strand.
GGAGCACGGCGCCCACGGTCTCGTCGGAGTCGGTCACGCCGATGCTCGCGTCGACCACGAACAGCACCACGTCGGCCAGCTCGGCCGCGATCTGCGCCTGCTCGGCGATCCGCAGCGCCATGCCGGTGGCATCCGGGTCCCAGCCTCCGGTGTCGACCAGGGTGAACCTGCGGCCCCGCCAGGTCGCCTCGTACGTCACCCGGTCCCGGGTCACGCCCGGCACGTCCTCCACGACCGCCTCACGGCGTCCGATGATGCGGTTGACCAGCGTCGACTTGCCCACGTTGGGGCGTCCGACCACGGCGACCACCGGCAGCGGGCCGGCGTCGGCCTCCTCGGCGGCCTCGTCCCCGGAGATCTCCGCGAGCTCCGCCTCGATCCAGGCGCCGTCGTCGTCGAACTCCCCCGTCACTTCCATACCCTGCCTCATCCGGCTGCTTCCTCTCCCGGGCCGCCTGGGCGGCCGGGCTCACTGTTGTCGGTCCGGCCCCCACCGGGCCGTGCCGGGCGGGTCAGGCGGGACGCACGGGTGTCAGGCCCGCTCCTTGACGAGCCGGAGCACCTCGGCGATCACCTCGTCGAGGTCGAGCGGCGTGGTGTCGAGCTCCACCGCATCGGCGGCCTTCGCCAGGGGGTCGGCCTTGCGGTTGGAGTCGAGCGCGTCCCGGCGCGCCATCTCGGCCTTCTGCGCCTCGACGGTGGTGCCGTCCAGCTCCGCCGTACGGCGGTGGGCGCGGGCCTCGGCGCTCGCGGTCAGGAAGACCTTGACCGGCGCGTCCGGCGCCACGACCGTGCCGATGTCGCGGCCCTCCACGACGATGCCGCCCGTGGGGAGCGACACGGCGATGATCTCCCGCTGCATGGCGACCATCCGGGCCCGCACCTCGGGGACCGCGCTGACGGCCGAGACGGCCCTCGTCACCTGGGCGCCGCGGATGGGCCCGCTGACGTCGACGCCGTCCACGGTCACGCCGGGGGCGTCCGGGTCGGTGCTCATCGCCAGCGCCGGCTCGCCCGCGACGGCGGCGACCGCCTGCGGGTCGCCCAGGTCGACGCCCCGATCGAGCATCCACCAGGTGACCGCGCGGTACATCGCCCCCGTGTCGAGGTAGCGCAGGCCCAGGGCGCGCGCCACCCCACGAGAGGCGCTCGACTTGCCCGACCCCGAGGGACCGTCCATCGCGACGACCAGACCCGACACCGGTGTCTCCTTCTCCCATCGAGTTGTCGTCCCCGAGGCTACCGGGACTCGCACGGGAACCGTGCATCGGAGACCCGGCCCGCCCCTTGCCATCCCGCCACAGCGATGGATAGTCTCACTATCCGATAGTAAATAGCGCCACTATCCATTCTGAGGAGACCTCGCATGTTCGGCACCATCGGCCGCTTCGCGGTCCATCGCCGCCGCCGGATCCTGCTGGCCACCCTTCTGCTCGCCGTGATCGCGGCCGCCTGGGGGACGGGCGTCCTCGGCCGCCTGGGAGGCGGCGCCGGCTTCGACGACCCCGGCAGCCCGTCCGTCCACGCCGACACCGTGCTCGCCGGCCCGCTCGGCCGCCACGCCGACGACGTCGTGGTCCTCTACGAGAGCGATCACCTGACGGTGGACGACCCCGCCTTCGCCGGGCCCGTACGGCAGGCCCTGGCGGCGGTCCCCCGCGCGGACGTCGCCCGGCTCGACTCCTACTGGTCCACGGGCGCGTCGCGGTTCGTGTCGCGGGACCGGCACGCCACCTATGTCGCCGTCCAGCTTCGCTCCCCCGACGACCAGGAACGGGTGCGGCAGCTGCGCCGGATCCAGGGCGCCTTCGCGGCCGACGGCCTGACCGTGCGCTTCGGCGGGCTCACCTCGATGATCGACCAGGTGAACCGCCAGACCCTGCGCGATCTCGGCGTCGCCGAGGCCGTCTCGGTGCCCATCCTGCTGATCCTGCTCGCGTTGATCTTCCGCAGCATCCTGGCTGCCCTGCTGCCCCTGGCGATCGGGGTGACCGCGGTGCTGATCTCACTCGCCTCGCTCCGCCTGGTCACGCTCTTCACGGACGTCTCCACGTTCGCGATCCAGGTCGTCACCATCCTCGGGCTCGGCCTGGCGATCGACTACGCGCTGCTGGCGGTGACCCGGTTCAGGGAGGAGATGTCGGCGGGCGCCTCGGTCGCCGGCGCCGTCGAGCGGACGATGGCGACGGCGGGCCGCACCATCGCCTTCTCCGGAGCCGTCGTGGCGGTCTCGTTCGCGGGGCTCACCCTGTTCCCCTCCCGCTTCCTGCTGTCGATGGGGTACGCCGGCGCGGCGACGGTCGCCGGGGCGGTGGTGGCCTCCCTCACCGTGCTTCCCGCGCTGCTCGCGACGCTGGGCAGGCGCCTGAGCCCGGCACGTGCCCGGACGGCCGACCCCGTGACCGGCCGGTGGTACCGCGTCGCCCACGCCGTGATGCGGCGCCCCCTGGCGAGCGCCGTGGCGATCGTGGCGGTCCTGGCCGCCCTCGGCCTGCCGTTCCTCGGGGTGAACTGGGCGCGGCCCGCCGACTGGGTGCTGCCCACGAGCGCCGACGCGCGGGCCGTCACGGCCGAGATGGCCGCCCGCTTCGCCGCCGACCCCGCCAAGGTCGTCACGGCGGTGGTCGAGTCGTCCGTTCCCACCGGCAGGGCGGCGCTGGACGCCTACGCGGCCCGTCTCGACGCGGTGCGCGGCGTCGACGGCGCCGCCGTCACCGGGGTGAACGGCGGCCAGGCCCGGCTCACCCTCGGCTACTCGATGGACCCGATGTCCCGCGACGCCCGGCGGATGGTCTCCGACCTGCGTGCCGTCACGCCGCCGGCCGCGAGCAGGACGTCGTTCACGGGGATGCCCGCCTCCCGGGTGGACATCGTGGACATGGTGACGTCGCGGATGCCGTGGATGGCGCTGTTCGTCGCCCTGGTGTCGTTCGTCGTGCTGTTCCTGGCGTTCGGGTCGGTGGTGCTGCCCCTCAAGTCCGTGCTGCTGAACCTGCTGTCGCTGTCGGCGTCGTTCGGCGCGATCACGTGGATCTTCCAGGACGGCCACCTCGCCGGCCTGCTCGGCTTCACGCCGGTGGGGGCCGTGGACGTCAACTTTCCCGTGCTCATCATCGCGATCGCCTTCGGCCTGGCCATGGACTACGAGGTGTTCCTGCTGTCCCGGGTGCGGGAGGAGTACGACCGCACGGGCGACGTCGCCGAGTCGATGGCCCTCGGACTGCAGCGGACGGCCCGCGTCATCACCAGCGCCGCCCTGCTGGTCGCCGTGGTGGTGGGCGGCTTCGTCCTGTCCGGCATCACGTTCATGAAGATGGCCGGGGTGGGCCTGATGATCGCGGTGGCGGTGGACGCCACCCTGGTGCGGGGCCTGCTCGTCCCCGCCGCCATGCGGCTGCTCGGCCGGTGGGCCTGGTGGGCGCCGGGGCCGCTGGCCCGCTGGTGGCGGCGCCACGGCCTGCCCGAGCAGGCGGCGTCGTCCCCGCCGGGGCTCCAGGGCACGGGGTCCCTCACGGCAGCCGTCCCCGCCGCGGAAGCGCCGTGACGTGACCGTCGTCGCACTCCCGCACGTAGCCCAGGCCGGCTGCCCTCTCCACCCCGCCAGCGTATTACGCAACAGCGTTGCTATCCTGGAGAAGCACTGATCACGAGCGTCTCGGCTCCTCGGCCCCACGGCGGAGTAGTGCTTCCCCGATCACGAAGGTCTCCATGAGCCCCCTCACCCCGGCGCAGCGCTGGGCTGCGCTCCTCGCGCTCGCCCTCGGCGGCTTCGCCATCGGCCTTACCGAGTTCGTCGCGATGGGCCTGCTGCCGGACATCGCGCGGAGCCTGCTCCCCGAGTCGTACGCGCGGTCCACCTCCGAGGCCCTGGCCCACGCAGGCTGGATGATCAGCATGTACGCGCTGGGCGTCGTGATCGGCGCGCCGCTGTTCGCGGCCCTGACCGCCCGCCTGCCGCGCAAGAGGATCCTGCTCGGCCTCCTGGCCGTCTTCATCGTGGGCACCGCCGCCTCGGCGGCCGCGCCGACGTTCGGACTCGTGCTCGCCGCCCGCTTCGTGGCGGCCCTGCCGCACGGGGCCTATTTCGGCGCGGCGGGCCTGGTCGCCGCGTCGATCATGGGGCCGGGCAGCCACGGCAAGGGCTTCGCGGTCGCGCTCGGCGGCCTGACGGTGGCCAACGTCGTCGGCGTGCCCGTGATCACCCACATCGGCCAGTCGGCGGGGTGGCGGCTGGCCTACCTGATCATCGCCGTGATCTTCGCTTTGACGCTGGTCGCCGTGCTGGCGACCGTGCCCTCGATCGCCGCCCACCCGGGCGGCTCGGCCCGCAGCGAGCTGCGCGCCTTCCGCACGCCGCAGGTGTGGCTCGTGGCGGCCACCGCGTCGATCGGCTTCGGCGGGTTCTTCGCCATCGACAGCTACATCGCGCCGGTGACGACGCATGTCGCCGGCCTTCCCGCCTCGACCGTCCCGTGGGTCCTCGTCGCGATCGGGCTCGGCATGACCGTCGGGAACGCCGCGGGAGGATGGGCGTCCGACCGGAACCTGCGGCGCTCCATCCTCGCCGGCTTCTGCGTCTTCATCGCCTCGATGGTGGCCTTCGCGTTGCTCGCCCACTCAGCCGCCGGGCTGTACACGGGCGCCTTCCTGGTCGGCGCCGCGAGCCTGTTCCTCGGCCCCGCCACGCAGTCCCGGCTCATCCAGGTCGCGCCCGGCGCGCAGATGATGGGCGCCGCCGTCAACCAGTCCGCGATGAACATCGCCAACAGCCTCGGCGCACTGCTCGGCGGTGTCGTGATCGCGGGCGGGCTCGGCTACGTCGCGCCCAGCTGGGTCGGGGTCGGTCTCGGCCTCCTGGGCTTCGCGCTCGCGGGGGTCAGCTACACCCTGGAGATCTCCGGCAGCCGTACGGCGGCGAGCAAGCCGCTGCCTGAGCCCGCGAACCGCTGATCCAGGAGCGAACGAGCAGGTCGCGACAGGCCCTCTAGAGGTAAACCTCTCTAGGTCGGCACCTGCCACCCGCGCTCGCGCAGGCCCTCGGCGAGGACGGCCGCGGCCTCGGGCTGGACGTACAGCTCGGCCGCGCCGAGGGGCAGCCCGGAAGCGTGCTCCAGCCTGATGTCCTCGATGTTGACACCGGTCTGCCCGGCCGCCTGCACGAGGCGGGCCAGCTCGCCGGGCCGGTCGCCGATGAGCACCTGCACCACCGCGTACGTACGGGCGGGGCCGCCGTGCTTGCCGGGGATGCGGGCGGTGCCGCGCACGCCGCGGGAGAGCAGGTCGGTGACGTCCGTCATGGCCGACTGGTCGCCCGCCAGGGACCTCAGGGACCTGGCCACCGCCGACAGGTCGGCCACCACCGCCTCGATCACCTCGGCGACCGGGATCGCGTTGCCCGACAGGATGCCCATCCACAGCGCGGGGTCGCTCGCCGCGATACGGGTCACGTCGCGCACCCCCTGCCCGGACAGGCCGAGCGCCGTCTCGGAGGCCTCCGCCAGCCGCGCCGCCACGGCGGCGGCGGTGACATGCGGGGCGTGCGAGACGATCGCCACCGCCCGGTCGTGCTCCTGGGCGCTCACCCTGACCGGGTTGCCTCCGCACATGCCGATCAGCTCCACGACCGTCCGGAGGGCCCGCTCCGACACCACCTCGGTGGGGCAGTACGCCCAGGGCCGGCCCAGGAACAGGTCGCTCCTCGCCGCGGCCGGGCCCGACCTCTCCCGTCCCGCCAGCGGATGCCCGGCGACGAACGCGGACAGGTCGCAGCCGAGCTGCGCCGCCTGGGTCAGCGGGAGCACCTTGACGCTGGCGACGTCGGTGTAGACCCTGGCCGTCTCACGCTTCTGCAGCTCCAGGAGCTGCTGCGCCACGAACTGGGGCGGCACCGCGATCACCGCCAGATCCACGGTGCGGTCGGCCGTCCACTCCTCCCCCGCGCCGAGCCCGCGCGCCAGCCGTACGGCCGCCGGGTCACGGTCGGACAGGAAGACCCGCACTCCCCGCTCGCGCAGGGCGAGCGCCACGGAGGTGCCGATCAGGCCCGTACCGACAACCACCACACTGCCGATCTCGGCGCCCTCGATGGGAGTCATCGTGCTCTTCCTGCCGTCGGGCGGTCCGTCCTGCGGGGCTTTCCTGCCGGCCCACCGGCTCGGACCGCCGGCTCTGGTCTACCGGGGTCTCTACTGCGTCTCTGGATCTCTGGATCTACCGAGCCACTGGGCTCTGGTGCCACTGGGCTCTGGTGCCACTGGGCTCTGGGGCTACTGGGCGATGTCCACGCGCAGCGCCGTCGCGCCCCGCAGGTACACGTGCTGGATCTCCTGCCGGGGACGGTCGGTCGCCACATGGGCCATCAGCCGCACCACCCGGGGCATGGCGCCCGGCACGTCGATCTCGCTCGCGCACAGCAGCGGCACGTCGTGGAACCCGAGCTTGCGTGCGGCGAGAGCGGGGAACTCCGCGGTCAGGTCGGGTGTGGCGGTGAACAGGACGCTGATGACGTCGTCGGTCGTGAGGCCGTTGCGCTCCATCACCTCGGTCACCAGCTCGGTCGTCCCGGCGAGGATGGCCTCACGGTCGTTGGCCTCCACCTGGACGGCTCCACGGATCGCCCGCACCATGTCGTTCCCCTCTCCCCTCGTCACCGGGGGTGGGCGCGCGACCCGCCCACCCCACGGCTTTCAAGCATTGTGCCCGGCTTGCGCCTTTCGCCCGCCGAGCGAAGGTTACAGGCCGACAGACGCGTAGAGCTCGCCCACTTCCTGGAGGCTCAGCGTGCGCACCGTCCCCGGCTTCAGCCTGCCGAGCTTCACCGGGCCGAACTCGATGCGGGCCAGGTCGATCACCCGGTGACCGGTCGCCTCCAGCATCCGGCGGACGATGTGCTTGCGCCCCTCGTGCAGGATGATCTCCACCAGCGCCTGCTGGCCGTGCTCCTGCACGATGCGGAACTCGTCGACCTTGGCCAGGCCGTCCTCCAGCTCCACACCGTTGCGCAGCACCTTGTGCAGGTCGCGCGGGACCGGACCGGGCACCTTGGCCCAGTACTTCTTCTGCACGCCGTAGCTGGGGTGGGTCAGCCGGTGGGCCAGCTCGCCGTCGTTGGTGAACAGCAGCAGGCCCTCGGTCTCGGTGTCGAGCCGCCCCACGTGGAACAGCCGGGGCGCCAGCTCCTGCACGTAGTCGTGCAGGCACGGGCGGCCCTCGGGGTCGTCCATGGTGCTGACCACGCCGATCGGCTTGTTCAGGGCGTAGTAGGCCAGCTCCGGCGACGTCGGGATGCGCTTGCCGTCGACGTGGATGACCTGCTTGGCGGGGTCGACCCGGGCGCCGAACCGGCGGACGACCTGGCCGTCCACCGTGACGCGGCCGTCGCCGATCATCTCCTCGCAGGCCCGCCGGCTGGCCACACCGGCCTGGGCGAGCACCTTCTGCAGCCGGTCGCCGCCCGGCACCTCGGTCGTGTCGCGCTCGTCGGCGTAGTCCTTGTCGTAGAAGTCGGGGTCGCGCAGCGGCTGACGGGCGGTCTTGAACGGGTTGCCGCCCACGCCGGGACGCCCCGCCGGAGCGCCGCCCCGGCCTCCCGCCGCGTACGGCCGGACCGCGCGCGGCTGACCCCCACGCGGCTGAGCGGCGCGGGACTGACCTCCACGCGGCTGACCGGCGCGAGACTGGCCGGCGCCGAACCGGCCGCGGGAGCCGCCGCCGTCGGTCGTGCCACCCCACCGGTCGTCACGGTCGGCGCCGCCGATACGGCCGATCGTACGGACCTCGTCGTCCCGGTCGGAGCGGGCACGGGCGCCGCCACGTGCGGCGCGGAAGTCGGTGCGCCCCTGGCCGGATCCGCCGTCGCGCCGGAACCCGCCCCGCTCGTCGCGGAAGGAGGACCGGCCACGGTCGTCGCGCCCGCCACCGGAGTCGCGGTCCGCACCGCTCGGCCGGAAATCGCGTCCGCGGTCCCCGCCGAAGCCACGATCCGCACCACGGTCTCCACCGCCGAAGCCACGATCCGCACCACGGTCTCCACCGCGGTCGCCGCCGAAGCCACGGTCCGCACCACGGTCGCGGTCGCGTCCGCCCTGGGGCTTGCCGAAACGTCCACGGGAGCCACCCGGCCCGCCGCGGAAAGATCCGCGCTCACTCTCGCCACGGCCGGGGCCGAAGTCACGGTCGCGGGACCGGTCGCCCTGATCGGCGCGGTTCCCGGCGAACTCGCGGTCGCCGCGGCCGGGACCGGCGTCGCGGTCACGGCCGCCACGGGCGGCGTCCGCACCCCGGTCGGGACGGCCTGCCCCGAATCCACGGCCGCGGTCCCCGCCGAAGCCGCGGTCGCGTCCGCCTTCAGGCTTGCCGAAACGTCCACGGGAGCCACCCGGCCCGCCGCGGAAAGATCCGCGCTCACTCTCGCCACGACCGGGGCCGAAGTCACGGTCGCGGGACCGGTCGCCCCGGTCGGACTGACCCGCGCGGTTCCCGAAGAACTCGCGGTCGCGGTCGCCGCGGCTGGAGCCGGCGTCGCGTCCGCGGCCGCCCTCCGGCCCGGAGGCCTGGCCGCGTGAGCCGCCGCGTTCTGCGCGGAAGGGCGCGCGGTCGTCGTCGCGGGAGAACCGGCCCGCCGCCGGGCGGCCGCCGCCGCGGGTGTCGTCGTCTCGCGAGGTCCGGGAGCCGGAGCCGTACCCGGACGGGGAGCCCGTGCCGCGGGAGCCGCCTCGCCGGTCGCCCTGGGAGCGGGAGCCGCCCCCCGGCGCGCCCCTGTACCCGCCGCCGGATCCACCGGATCCGCCTCGGGGGCCGCCGCCTTGCTGACCGGTGCTCCGGCTCCGACCGCGTCCCTCACCGGACGGGGTGCCACGCCTGCTGTTCACTACTTGTGCTCCTCAAGGGTTTCCACGTCGTCCGGGAGGAACGGGGCGAGCTCGGGAAGCTCTTCGAGGCTCCGCAGCCCCAGTCTCTCCAGGAAGTAACTCGTCGTCCGGTAGAGCACTGCCTGGCTCTCCGGGTCTGTCCCGGCCTCCTCCACGAGGCCACGTGCGACCAGCGTCCGCATGACGCCGTCGCTGCTCACGCCGCGTACGGCCGCCACCCTGGCCCGGCTCACGGGCTGCCGGTAGGCGACTACGGCGAGGGTCTCCAGCGCGGCCTGTGTCAGCCGCGCCTGCTGGCCGTCCCTGACGAAGCGCTCCACCAGCGGGGCGCAGTCCGCCCGCGTGTAGAAGCGCCAGCCTCCGGCAACCTCCCGAAGGTCGAAACCCCGTCCGGAGGCCGTGTATTCCGCCGAGAGATCGCGAAGGGCCGCCGCGATCTCGGCGGTGGGCCGCTCCAGGACCTGGGCGAGGGTCACCTCGGCGACCGGCTCGTCCACGACAAGGAGGATCGCCTCCAGCGCCGCCGGAAGACCCGGCCCGTCCCCCGGCGTCCCGGTGAGACCGGCCTCCTCTCCGGAGACGCCGTCCCCAGGGGCATCCTCGCCCGGGCCCCGCTCGCCGTGGACACCGTCGAGGTGAGCACCGTCAAGGTGAGCACCGTCGAGAGGGGCACCCCCGCCGAGGCCACCGTCGGGGGCGACAGCGTCAAGGGGGGCAGCGTCAAGGGGGGAGCCGTCACTGACGTCGCGGTCCGCGTCGTCCGTGCGGTCCGCGAGCTCAGGGGCCTCGCTGCGTTCCATCGCTCCTCGTTCGTCGTCCCGGGTTCCGCGCTCCGGTCGCGTTCCCCGGTCGCGGTCTGTCCCGTCCGGCCCACAGGCCTGCCGGGTTTACCCGGCTCAGGGGCGCCTGTCTGCCCGAAGGCAGGGCCGAGGCCCCTGGACCGGCGCGGTGGCGCTCCTGTCAGCCGGGATCGCCGTGGGCCGGGTCCGCCGGGAAGGCGCCGTCCTCACCCGGCCGTCCGTCCTCGTCGGCCGCCCCGTTCTCTCCGGGCGGCCCGTCCTCGTCGTAGTCGTCGCCGACCGTGACGTCCCCGTCCTCGGCGCCCGTCCATGTGACGTACAGGTCGCCGAGCGGTTCGATCTGCTCGAAGGAGACCGCGTCCTCCCTGAACAGCTCCAGGACGGCCAGGAAGCGGGCGACGACCTCGAAGGTCCCCGAGCAGTCGGCGGTCAGCGCCCGGAAAGTCGCCGTGTGCAGCCGCCGTAGCCGTTCGACAAGGATAGCGGCTTGCTCGCGGACACTGCCGAGCGGTTGGTAGATGTGGGACACCGAGACCGACGGCGGCACCTTCGGGGTGAAGGCCCTGGCGGCGATCTTCGCGAGCTGCTCGGGCCCGATGCCGAGCACGAGCTCGGGCAGCAGGTCGGCGAACCGCTTCTCCATCGGCACCGACCGGGGGAAGCGCAGCGCCTCCTCCGCCATCCGCCCAGAGAAGATCTTCGCGACCTCCTTGTACGCCCGGTACTGCAGGAGCCGTGCGAACAGCAGGTCACGGGCTTCCAGCAGGGCGAGGTCCTCCTCGTCCTCCACCTCGCCGGTGGGCAGGAGCCTGGCCGCCTTGAGGTCGAGCAGGGTCGCGGCGACGAGCAGGAAGTGGCTCGTCTGGTCGAGGTCCCACTCGGGGCCCCGCGACCGGATGTACGCGATGAACTCGTCGGTCACCTTGTGCAGGGACACCTCGGTGATGTCCAGCTTGTGCTTGGAGATCAGCCCGAGCAGCAGGTCGAACGGCCCCTCGAAGACGTCGAGATGCACCTGGAAGGCGCCGTGGGGCCCGGTGTCGTGCCCCGTGTCGTGCCCAGGGTCCTGCGCGGTGCCCTGCCCGGGGTCCTTCGCGGCGTCGTGCCCGGTGTCGTCCGCGGTGTCCTGCTCGGTCACGCCACCCATTGTCGCGCACCGCCCTCCCCCGCGGGGGCCCGCCGGCGTGGGGGCCGCCTCAACGGCGACCCGTGCCCGCCCCGCCCGGGACGGACAGCTCACACACGCGCGGGCCACCTGGCCAGGAGCTCGCGGGCCAGCTCGCGGTAGGCGGCCGCGCCCATCGAGCCGGAGTCGAACTGCGTGATCGGCTCGCCGGCCAGCGTCGCGTCGGGGAACCGGACCGTCCGGTTGATGACGGTGTGGAACACCTTGTCACCGAAGCCCTGCATTATCGTCTGCAGGACCTCCCGGGCGTGCAGCGTCCGGGGGTCGTACATCGTGGCGAGCAGGCCGTCGATCTCCAGGCTCTTGTTGAGCCGCTCCTGGACCTTGCCGATCGACTCCATCAGCAGGGCGACGCCGCGCAGCGCGAAGAACTCGCACTCCAACGGGATTATCACGCTGTGCGCGCAGGTCAGCGCGTTGACCGTGAGCAGGCCGAGCGACGGCTGGCAGTCGATCAGGCAGATGTCGTAGTGGGGCAGCAGGGGCTCGAGCACCCGCTGCAGGGCGTACTCCCGGGCGACCTCGTTGACCAGCCTGATCTCCGCGCCGGACAGGAAGATGTTGCTCGGCAGCAGGTCCATGCCCTCGACGCTGCTGTCCAGCAGGACGTCCTCGATCGTGACGTCGGGCTCCTCCATGAGGAGGTCGTAGACGGTCGACTCGAGCGGCCGGGGGTCTATTCCCAGACCGACCGACAGCGCCCCCTGCGGGTCGAAGTCGACGAGCAGGACCCGCTGGCCCACCTCGGCCAGCGCGGCGCCCAGGTTGATCGTGGTGGTCGTCTTACCGACGCCGCCCTTCTGGTTCACCATGGCGACGATGCGCGCGGGCCCGTGGGTGACCGGCGGTGTCGGGTCGGGGAACACCGGGCGTGGACGGCCGGTGGGCCCGATCGAACCGCCGGGGGCCCCCGCGGTCCACGTGCCCTCTGTGGTCGCAGTCACCTGATTGGTCCTCCCTGACGGCCTCGAACCTGATCGAATCTAAAGGGTAGGCACGCATGCGGCAAGGCGGCGCGCCCACCACCCCGGATATCGCGCGACGGCCGGCGGCGGAGTGGCGGGCCGTGAACCCGGTCGGATCGAGCTGGAGTCGTGTCCTCAACGCAGCGCGCGGGGATGAGCCGCCGCGTAGACCTCCCGGAGCCTGTCGACCGTCACCAGGGTGTAGACCTGCGTGGTCGTCACCGAGGCGTGGCCGAGCAACTCCTGCACCACCCTAACGTCGGCGCCCCCGTCGAGGAGGTGGGTTGCGAACGAATGGCGCAACATGTGCGGAGAAACACCGGAAAGCCCGGCTCGCTCCGCCGCCGCCTGGAGCACCTCCCAGGCGCCCTGCCGGGTGAGCCGGCCGCCCCGCGCGTTCAGGAACAGCGCGGACGTCCCCCGGCCGTGCGCGGCGAGCAGGGGCCGCGCCCTGACCAGGTACGCGTCGAGCGCCTGGCGGGCGAAGCTGCCCACCGGCACGATCCGCGTCCTGCCGCCCTTGCCCCGCAGCCGCACCTGGTCGTGGTCGCGCCCGGCGGCCGGCCCGGTGGGCACGTCGTCCACCGCAAGGCCGACCGCCTCGGAGATCCGCGCGCCCGTGCCGTACAGGACCTCGAGGAGCGCGCGGTTGCGCAGGGCGAGCGGCGACTCCCCGGGCCCGCACGCCGCGATCAGCCGCTCCACCTCGGCGACGGTGATCGCCTTGGGGAGCCTGCGGAGCTGGCGCGGCGGACGGACCTCGTGCGCGGGATCGTGGCCGGAGACGCCCTCGCGCAGGGCGAACCGGTGCAGGCCCCGTACGGCGGACACGGCGCGGGCCGCCGAGCTGGCGACCAGCGCCGGGTGCTCGTCGTCCCCCTCGCGCAGCGCGGCGAGGAAGGCGACGACGTCGGACTCGGCGATCTGCCCGAACGTCTCCAGCCCCCGCCCCTTGATGTGCGCGAGGTAACGCCGCAGGTCACGCCGGTAGGACGCGAGCGTGTTGGCAGACAGCCCTCTCTCCACCGCCAGATGGGCGAGATAACTGGACAGCACCGCCTCGGGCTCGCTCAGAACGTCCCCCTACGGACTCATGCCTCCGGTGCGTCGGCGGGCCGAAGTCCCTTGAAACCGTCGGCGGAAGCGGCGTACGCGGCGAGGATACCGGCCACTGCCGGAGAATTGTGGATCATACCGGTGAGCGCCTTCTCCACGGCCGCTCCCAGGGGGATCCACACCACCGGCATGTCGGTCTCCTCGTGCTGCCGGACGAAGGAGACCTCCTCCTCCGGGATCGCCTCCACGTCGCGGGCGAGGAAGATCCGGATGCGCTCGCCCGACATGCCGGGGGAGGTGAAGACGTCCACCAGCGTGTGCCAGGTGCGGGCCCGGTAGGACGCCTCCTCGGCCAGCTCCCGCGCGGCGCAGTGGACCAGCGGCTCCCCCGGGACGTCGCGGATGCCGGCGGGCAGCTCCCACAGCAGGCGCCGCACCGGGTGGCGGTACTGGCGGATCAGCAGCACGCGCTCGTCGTCGTCGAGCGCGATCACCGCGACGGAGCCGGGGTGGACGACGTAGTCGCGGTCGGCCACCACCCCGCCCGGCATCCGTACCGTGTCCGTGCGGACCGAGATGACCCGCCCGGCGAACCGGTCGGCCGACGCGACGACCTCCCACGACTCCTCGGAGTCTTCGACGTTCACTTGGCACGCCCCGCCTTCGTGACGGCCTCGCGGTCGCCCGCGTAGACCAGGGCCGCGTGGACCAGGCCCTTGAACAGCGGGTGGGCGCGCGTCGGGCGGGAACGGAACTCGGGGTGCGCCTGGGTGCCGATGAAGAACGGGTGCTGGTCGGCGGCGAGCTCGGCGTACTCCACCAGGCGGCCGTCGGGCGACAGCCCGGAGAACACCATCCCGACCTTCTCCAGCCGCTCCCGGTAGGAGTTGCCGACCTCGTAGCGGTGCCGGTGCCGCTCCTCCACCTTCGCCTTGCCGTACAGCTGCCGGGCGAGGGTGCCCTCGCCGAGCTTGGCCGGGTAGAGGCCGAGCCGCATGGTGCCGCCCATGTCACGCTCGCCCGCGACGACGTCCTCCTGGTCGGCCATGGTGGAGATGACCGGGTCGGCGGCCTCGGGGTCGAACTCCGTGCTGTCGGCCCCCTCGATCCCCGCGAGGTTGCGGGCGGCGTCGATGACCATGCACTGCATGCCGAGGCAGATGCCGAGCAGCGGGATCTTCTGCTCGCGGGCGTGCCGTACGGCGCCGACCTTGCCCTCGATGCCGCGGACCCCGAAACCGCCGGGGATCAGCACGCCGTCGACGCCGTCGAGCTCGCGCGCCGCCCCCTCCGGGGTCTGGCAGTCGTCGCTCTTCACCCACCGGATGTTGACCCGCGCGTCGTTGGCGAACCCGCCCGCGCGCAGCGCCTCGGTGACCGACAGGTACGCGTCGGGCAGGTCGATGTACTTGCCGACCAGCGCGATCGTGACCTCCTTGGCGGGCCGGTGGACCCGGCGCAGGAGCTGGTCCCACTCCGTCCACTCCACGTCGCGGAACGGCAGGCCGAGCCTCCTGACGACGTACGCGTCGAGCCCCTCGGTGTGCAGCACCTTCGGGATGTCGTAGATCGAGGCGGCGTCGACGGCCGAGACCACGGCGTCCTCGTCGACGTCGCACATCAGGCTGATCTTGCGCTTGAGCGAGGTGGTGATTGGCCGGTCGGAGCGGCAGACGATGGCGTCGGGCTGGATGCCGATGCTGCGCAGGGCGGCCACCGAGTGCTGGGTGGGCTTCGTCTTCAGCTCGCCGCTCGGGCCGATGTACGGCAGGAGCGACACGTGGAGGAAGAAGACGTTGTCGCGGCCCACCTCGTGGCGGACCTGCCGTACGGCCTCGAGGAACGGCAGCGACTCGATGTCGCCGACGGTGCCGCCGACCTCGGTGATGACCACGTCGACGCCGGGGCCGGCCATGCCCCGGATGCGGTCCTTGATCTCGTTGGTGATGTGCGGGATCACCTGCACGGTGTCGCCGAGGTACTCCCCGCGCCGCTCCTTGGCGATCACGTTGGAGTAGACCTGGCCGGTCGTGACGTTGGCGGAGCCGTGCAGCTCGGTGTCGAGGAACCGCTCGTAGTGGCCGATGTCGAGGTCGGTCTCCGCGCCGTCGTCGGTGACGAACACCTCGCCGTGCTGGAACGGGTTCATCGTCCCGGGGTCCACGTTGAGGTAGGGATCGAGCTTCTGCATGGTGACCCGAAGGCCCCGCAGCTTGAGGAGGCGCCCAAGGCTGGAGGCGGTGAGCCCCTTGCCCAGACTGGAGGCGACGCCGCCGGTGACGAACAGATGCTTGGTCGTTGTGTGCCTGGTCTGGGCGGCGCTGCGCAAAGATGGCTCCCGTGGTCGTTGTCTATCCGGCCGCCCATGTGGGGGCCGCGATGCCCACGGGCTCTCAGATTATCAAACGCTGGGCGTTATCGGGCCCTCCACGTGCGCGAACCTGCCATAGCGGGCGAGCCGACCAACCGGTAACTTGTGCGGTTATGTCGATCGTGAAGCGCGCCGTCGGCCGTCTGGTCCACCGCGGATGGGCCTACGTGCGGGAGGCGGCGGCCCTGAGCCCGGGGTCCACGGGCGCTTACCGGTTCCGCGGCCTGGGCGAGGGCGCCTGCGTCTCCTTCCCCCAGGGCGCCATCTTCGGTGAGGCGTGGATCGAGATCGGCGCCCACACGCTCGTCGGCGAGCGCGTCTCGATCTCCGCGGGGATGGGCCCGGGGGTCGACCTCGGCCCTGACACGATCGTGCGGATCGGCAGCGGCTGCTCGATCGGCAGGGGCAGCCACATCGTCGGCCACCAGTCGATCGACATCGGCGACGACGTCTTCACCGGCCCCTACGTCTACATCACCGACCAGAACCACGTGTACGACGACCCGGAGACCCCCATCGGGCGGCAGTGGCCGCGCAACAAGCCGGTCGCCATCGGATCGGGCTCCTGGATCGGCACCGGCGCGATCATCCTCCCGGGGACGCGGATCGGCCGCCAGTCGGTGGTCGCCGGTGGCGCCGTCGTGCGCGGCGAGTTCCCCGACCACTCCGTCATCGCGGGCGTCCCGGCCAGGGTCGTGCGGCGCCACTCCCCCGGCCTCGGCTGGCACAGCCCCTCCGCGATCCGCATCACCGCTCCCCTGCCCGCCGCCGCCCCCCTGACCGAGCACGGGTCCCGTACGGCATAGCGGACCGCCGTCCGGCAGCCGAGGTTCGAGCACCCGGATCACGGGCACCCGGAGGCGGGGCGGTCCGTTGTCGTCTCGTGGGGCGTCGCCAAGCCCCCGCTTCCGAGGAGGGTGATCATGTTCGCGGCGCTCACCGGGCTCGGCCTGTCGACCGCGGCCGGGCTCAACGCGTACATCCCGTTGATGGTCGTCGGCCTGCTCGCCCACTTCACCGACGCGGTGAAGCTCCCGGCCCAGTACGGCTGGCTGTCCGAAGGCTGGGTCCTCGCCATCGTCGCGGTGCTGCTGACCGCCGAGTTCGTGCTCGACAAGGTGCCCGTGGTCGACCACGTCAACGACATCATCCAGACGGCCGTGCGGCCCGCGGCGGGCGGCGTGGTGTTCAGCGCCACCACCGCGGCGGCCCAGCTCGACCACTCGACCTGGATGGCCGAGCACCCGGCCGTGGCATGGATGCTCGGCATCGTGGTGGCCCTCGTCGTGCACCTGGTGAAGGCGGGGGCGCGCCCTGTGGTGAACGCCACGACCGTCGGTGTGGGCGCGCCCATCGTCAGCACCGTGGAGGACGCGAGCTCGCTGGGGATGAGCCTGATCGCGGTCTTCCTGCCGGTGCTGGTCATCGTGGCGATCGCCGTGCTGGCCCTCGTGGGGTGGCGGCTCGTCCGCCGGGTCCGGCGCTACCGCCGGTCGCGCCGCGAGCGCGCCGGCACCGCCCCGGCGGGTCAGCCGGGAGAGTCCACCTGGTAGCCCCGCGCCCGGCTGCCGGCCATCCGCGCGTAGATGCCGCGAGGCCGTCAGCCCGGCGTGGCCGCCCCGCCCGGCCACCCGGCCGTCGTCGAGACCGCATCGGGTTTTCCATCGCCCACTACTACAGCCGGTGGCAAGATAGTGATGGTCCGTAACTTCCACGGGTTGAGGAGGACGGCGGATGACCGCGGCGCTGCCTGACTGGTTCTACCCTGGGCCCCCGGGCGGGTGGACCGCCGACATGCTCGATCATCTTCCCCCCGACGCCCCGCGGCACGTCGAGCTGATCGATGGATCCCTCATCATGATGTCGCCCCAGACCAATTTCCACATGCTCATGATCAACTTGCTCGTCGATCGTGAGCTGGGGATCCGGCCCCCGGACCACCTCGCCGTCGCGCGTGAGATGTCGATGACGCTGGGAATCCGGCAAAGGCCCGAGCCTGACGTCCTCGTGGTGGACAGGCAGGCGCTCGCGGATCTCCGCAAGACCTCCTACCGGCCTGAGGAGGTCCATCTCGTCGTGGAGGTCGTCTCGCCCGATTCGGAGGAAAGGGATCGGACCACCAAGCCGATCAAGTACTCCGACGCCGGCATCAGATATCTCTGGCGTGTCGAGCTGGAGGACGAGGAACCCCTCGTCTACACGTTCGAACTGGAGCCGAGCGTGAAGGCCTACGTTCCGACAGGTATCCATCGCAAGCGGCTCACAACCTACGTCGGGTTCGACGTCGACATCGATCTCGACCTGAGCCGCCTGCTCGGCTGACAGCCGGCCGGACGTGACCGCGTCCCCCGGGCGACCGGCGTCGGCCGCGGACAGCTCAGGCGAGGATCGGCGTCACTTCACCCCGGCCTCGCGCATGTCGCGGACCTCGCGCTTGAGCTCCTTGATCTCGTCGCGGAGCCGGGCGGCCACCTCGAACTGCAGCTCGGCGGCGGCCGTGTGCATCTGCTCCGTGAGCGACGCGATCAGCGACTCGATCTGCGCCCTCGGCATCTCGCCGGCGATCGACTTCGCGTGCTGGCCGGCCTGGCGGGAGGCGAGGCCGGGCACGGGTGCCTTGCCGCGCGACTGCTGGCGCCCGCCGCCCCCGAGAAGCTGGGCGGTGTCGGCGTCCTCGCGGGCGAGGCTGTCGAGGATGTCCGCGATCTTCTTGCGGAGCGGCTGCGGGTCGATGCCCCTGGCCTCGTTGTAGGCGACCTGCTTGGCCCGGCGCCTGTTGGTCTCCTCGATCGCCCGCTCCATGCTGGGCGTGATCTTGTCGGCGTACATGTGCACCTGGCCGGACACGTTCCTCGCGGCGCGGCCGATGGTCTGGATCAGCGAGGTCTCCGACCGCAGGAAGCCCTCCTTGTCGGCGTCGAGGATCGACACCAGCGACACCTCGGGCAGGTCGAGGCCCTCGCGGAGCAGGTTGATGCCGACCAGCACGTCGAACTCGCCCATCCGGAGCTCGCGCAGCAGCTCGATCCGGCGCAGCGTGTCGACCTCGCTGTGCAGGTACCTGACGCGGATGCCGTTCTCCAGCAGGTAGTCGGTCAGGTCCTCCGACATCTTCTTCGTCAGCGTGGTGACCAGGACCCGCTCGTCCTTGGCGGCCCTGACCCGGATCTCCTCCATGAGGTCGTCGATCTGGCCCTTGGTGGGCTTGATCACGACCTCCGGGTCGACCAGGCCGGTGGGGCGGATGACCTGTTCCACCACGTCGCCCTTGCTGCGGCCCAGCTCGTAGGGGCCGGGGGTGGCGGACAGGTAGACGGTCTGGCCGATCCGCTCCAGGAACTCCTCCCACTTCAGCGGCCGGTTGTCCATCGCCGACGGCAGCCGGAAGCCGTGGTCGACGAGGGTCCGCTTGCGTGAGGCGTCGCCCTCGTACATGGCGCCGATCTGCGGCACCGTCTGGTGCGACTCGTCCAGGACGAGCAGGAAGTCGTCCGGGAAGAAGTCGAGCAGCGTGTGCGGCGCGGTGCCCGGCTCGCGGCCGTCGATGTGGCGGGAGTAGTTCTCGATGCCGGCGCAGGTGCCGATCTGGCGCATCATCTCGATGTCGTACGTCGTGCGCATGCGCAGCCGCTGGGCCTCCAGCAGCTTGCCCTGGCGCTCCAGATCGGCGAGGCGCTCGGCCAGCTCGGCCTCGATGCCGCTGATCGCCCGCTCCATCCGCTCGGGGCCGGCGACGTAATGGGTGGCCGGGAAGATGTGCAGCTCGTCGTCCTCGCTGACGACCTCCCCGGTCAGCGGGTGGAGCGTGGCCAGCTTCTCGATCTCGTCGCCGAACATCTCGATGCGGACGGCGAGCTCCTGGTAGACGGGGATGATCTCCACCGTGTCCCCCCGCACCCGGAAGGTCCCGCGGGTGAAGGCGAGGTCGTTGCGCGCGTACTGCATGTCGACGAGCCTGCGCAGGAGCTGGTCGCGCTCGATCCGCTGGCCGACCTTGAGCCCCACCATCCGGTCGACGTACTCCTGCGGGGTGCCCAGGCCGTAGATGCAGGAGACGGAGGCGACCACGACGACGTCCCTGCGGGACACCAGCGACCAGGTCGCGGAGTGGCGCAGCCGCTCCACCTCCTCGTTGATCGAGGAGTCCTTCTCGATGTAGGTGTCGCTCTGCGGGACGTACGCCTCGGGCTGGTAGTAGTCGTAGTACGACACGAAATACTCGACGGCGTTGTTGGGCAGCATCTCACGCAGCTCGTTGGCGAACTGGGCGGCGAGCGTCTTGTTGGGCTGCATGACCAGCGTCGGCCGCTGGACCCGCTCGATCAGCCAGGCCACGGTGGCCGTCTTGCCGGTGCCGGTGGCCCCCAGCAGTACGGAGTCCTTCTCACCCGCCCTGACGCGGCGCTCGAGCTCCTCGATGGCTGTGGGCTGGTCGCCGGACGGCGTCATCTCGGTGACGACCTCGAAGGGCGCCACACTCCGCCGCAGATCGGTCATCGATGTCATCGGCCGCTCCTCGCTCGCTCCGCGGACGCCACGTCCCCCGGCGGCAGTGCCGCTCGCCGCGTAGGGCTCCCACACCTCCATAACCTACGTGGCGCCACCGACAATTCCGGTCCTCTCTCCGCCCGCCGGTCCCCGGGCCCGCGAAAGGCCGCCCCGGGAAGGGATCCGTGCCCGGACCACCCCGTACGGCCCCCGCGTCCACACCCGGGAGCCGTACGGCGATGACGGGCCTTTGCCGGAGCATGACCAGGTGGTTACGATCAGTGCGGGGGCGACACCGGCGGATGCGGGGCTGACCTATGGCGGACTTCAGGGAGGCGGTCGGCCGCGCCTTGGCGTGGGCGGCCAAGAACATCGACGGGGCGATCGCGCTCGTGCTGGCCGTCACGGTCGGCGTGCTGGGCGTCCTGCCCGACACGGTGGTCCCTGACAAGGTGCAGTCCCAGCTGGTCAGCGGAACGACACTGGTGATCCTCGCGCTGGTCGCCACGGCGCTGCTGCGCGACCGGGTCCGCCAGGAGCCGGTCGAGGAGGCGATGCACGCCTCCTCGGCGGTGCTCTCCCAGCTGCCGGAGCGGCTGCACCGCCTGGACCAGATCGAGTCGCTGGTGGCGGGCGCGCGCCAGGCGCTGGCCGACATGTCCGTCGTCCGGATCCTCGGCAGCCAGCAGGAGATCGCGCAGGCGCACGCGGACGCGCGGCGCGGCACCGACCGGTGGACGTTCAAGGGCGGCACCGGCACTTACATGCGGGC
Organism: Microbispora sp. NPDC049125; assembly: GCF_040802045.1. Lineage (NCBI taxonomy): Bacteria > Bacillati > Actinomycetota > Actinomycetes > Streptosporangiales > Streptosporangiaceae > Microbispora > Microbispora sp. NPDC049125. The sequence goes on from NZ_JBEZDW010000020.1 coordinate 62,441, forward strand.
CGTCACGCTCCCCGAGTGCGTGGCCGCCGCCCGTCGCGAGAGGCGGCACCTCACGATCCGGGTGGAGATCATCGACCCGGCGGACGAGGAGGTCTGCGAGAGCTACGCGCACTACCGCCGCTCGCTGTCCGACCGCCCCGACGGGACCGGGGAGGTGTGGACGACGGAACGGGCCAGGAAGGAGTCGTTCGCGACCGTGCTGGCCGCGTTCTGGTACCGGCAGCGGTACGGCCTGCTGGACATCGGGGTCGGGCTCTCCGCGGTGATGACGACCTTCCGGTGGGACCTGTCCGGCCACGCCGTGATCATGACGGTGGAGGACCCCAACCGCGCCATGACGGCCGCCAGCGGCACGTTCTACTACGAGAGCTGCGACACCGAGCTGCGCACCAGCTTCGAGCAGGCCCGCCGGGTGCCGATCGACCGTTACAAGGCCGTGCCCCTGAGCGACGAGCCCACCGTGGAGGAGGTCCGCAGGCTCTTCGACCGGATCGACCTCTCCCTGCCCAGGTCGTACGCCGACCGGGACGTCGTCGAGATCACCAGGAAGGCCCTGCGGGCCAAGGACCCATACGCATCATGAAATATCAGGATGTATTGGATGTGCTGCGCGGCGGCGGCGCCCGTGAGTGGGCGTCCGGCGTCCTCGGCGACATCGCCGGGGGCCGCTCCGGGGTGAGGGCCGTGCGCCATCCCCTGGGCTTCGTCTGCCTGCCGCTGGAGCGGGCGGGCGAGCTGGGCGTGTGCCTGCACCTGTGGTCGGCCACGCTGCCGCAGGCGCGGTCCACCACCTCCCAGGTGCACTGTCACAGCTGGGACCTGGTCAGCCACGTGCTCTACGGGGAGGTGCGCAACGTCCACGCGGTGGTGACCGACGCCGCGCGGGACGCCACCCACCGGGTCTTCGAGGTCGTCAGCACCCCTGACGGCGACGTGATCCGCCCCACCGGCAGGACCGTCAGGTACGCCGCCGGACAGGCCGAGCTGTTCGGCCCCGGCGACACCTACACGCTGAGCGCCGGCGCCTTCCACAGCAGCGTCATCCCCGAGGGCGGCGAGGCCGCGACGGTGGCGCTGGGCCGCGGCAGGCCCGGGCTGGGCGACCTGTCCCTGGGCCCGCTCGGCACGCCCGCCCACCAGGTGAGGCGCGAGCGCCTCGACGACGACGGAACCGCCCGCGCCGCCGAACTGGCCAGGAGAAGCCTATGGACCTCGAACACGCCCGGCGGGTAGCCGCTCAGGCAGCGCAGGCCGCCGGGACCGTGCTGCGCGAGCGCGCGGGAGGGGCCCTCGGCGTCCGCCCGAAGGGCGGCTCCGGCGACGTGGTCACCGACCTCGACCTGGCGGCCGAGAAGATCCTGCTCGACCGCATCCAGGCGGAGTTCCCCTCTCACCGGATCATCGCGGAGGAGTCGGGCGTCCACGGCAGCGGCGAGTGGACCTGGCTCATCGACCCCCTGGACGGCACCAACAACGTCGCGATCGGCCTGCCCGCCTACGTCGTGGGGCTCGCGCTGTGCTCGGGGGGCCGGCCGGTGGTCGGCGTCGTCCACGAGCCCGTCAGCGGCCACACCTGGTCCGCCGTACGCGGCGCCGGGGCGGTCGGCCCCTGCGGGCCGCTGACCGGGCCTCCGCCGCGCGACCTGCGGCACGGCCCGGTGCTGGCCTGGACCCAGGGGTACGGCCTGGCCCGCGACGACCCGGCGGTCCGGTCGCTGAAGATGACGATGGAGGTCCGCGCCAAGCGGGTGCTGCAGCTGTGGACGCCGCTGCTGTCGTGGGCGATGCTCGCGCGGGGCGACATCGACGGCATGATCGGCTATCGCGCGGGGGTCGTCGACCTGCCCGCCGGCGCCCTGCTCGCGCGGGAGTCGGGCCTGGAGATCCGCGCCCTCGACGGCGGCCCCTTCGACGACGGCGTCGACGGGCCCCCGGACGGCCACAGCTTCGTCGCCGGGCGGCCGGAGCTCATCGGCGGCCTGCTCGCCCTGGTCGCCGAGGCGGCGGCCCTCGCCTCCACGCTGCCGCCGGTCACGCCCCGTCCCTCCTGACGGCCCCACGGGCGCACGGGCCTCCCGGATGGGCCGGCCCCGGCCCTTTCAGGCGAACGGCCGCCGGGAGGCGGTCAAGCGGTGAGCAGCAGGGCGCCGACGGTGGCGGCGAGGCCGGTCACGGCCAGGCCCGCCCCCGTCAGGACGAACTTGGCCAGCGGCACCCGCACCTCGCTCCTGCGGCACCACTCGAACCACAGCAGCGTGGCCAGGGAGCCCCACGGCGTGATGACGGGGCCCAGGTTGGTGCCGACGAGCAGCGACAGCAGCTGCGTGTGGTTGGCGGCGGGGATCACCTGCTCGCCCGCGACGTACGCCGGAAGGTTGTTGAGCAGGTTCGACAGGGCGCCGCCCGCCGCGGCCGCGCGGTAGGCGCCGTCCCCGTCGCCACCGGAGCCGATGATCGCCTCCATCACGTCGGCCAGCCCGAACCGGCTGAGCGTGGGCACCACGAGGAACAGCCCGGTGACGAAGACCAGCAGCCGCCACGGCAGCAGGCTCCACACGAGCTTCGCCCGGTCCCGCCAGGCGAAGGCGCCGACCACCGCCACGGCGGCGACCAGGGCGGCGACGCCGATGTTCACCCCCGCGAAGATCGCGATGACGAACAGCAGGCACGCGGTGCCCGCGACGGCGAACAGCACCCGGTCGGCGACCGGGATCGGCGGCGGCGGCTGGTACCGCGCCTCGCCCCGCTCGCCGCGCCGCCAGAAGAACACCCACAGGAACGCCATGGTCACCGCGATCGACACGACCTCGGGCGCCAGCATCCGCACCGCGAACTCGCGGGCGCCGAGTGCCACCCGGTTCATCGCGAGCAGGTTGGTGAGGTTGGAGACCGGCAGCAGCAGGCTCGCCGTGTTGGCCAGCCACACCGTGGTCATCGCGAGCGGCAGCGGCGCGATCTTGGCCCGTGGGGCGAGGGCCAGCATGACGGGGGTGAGCAGCACGGCCGTCGTGTCCAGGTTCAGAAATATCGTGACCAGCGACGCGAAAGCCGTACAGAGCAGGAAGAGCGCCGGGTAGGAGCCGCGCCCGGCGATGGCCATGCGGGCCGCGATGACGTCGAAGACCTGCGCCTCCTTGGTCAGCTCCGCCAGCACGATCACCGCGCCGAGGAACAGCAGCAGGGGCGCGATGCGGCCGACGCTGTCCCTGGCCGTCGCGGCGGGCAGCAGCCCGGTGGCCACGAAGACGACCCCCGCCCCCAGCAGCCCGAACCTGATCCAGTCGAGAACGCTCAGCCGCCGCAGCCATCCCGCCACCCCGACACCCTATATCCGCCGCAATCACCAGAATGATCGAACCCCTTCGAAGCCCCTGCGGCACCGGGGATACTGGCGTCATGACGGACAGCCAGGCCCGGCCGGTCGCATGAGCAGGCGCGAGGACACGCGGGCGGAGACCCGGACGGAGATCTTCGTCAGCTACTCCCCCGCCGACGAGCGCTGGGCGACCTGGATCGCCTGGCAGCTGGAGTCGGCCGGCTACCGGACCATGCTCCAGGCCTGGGACTTCGTGCCCGGCACCAACTTCATCGACTTCATGGACCGCGGCGTCAGCGAGGCCGACCTCGTGGTGGCCGTGCTGACCCGCAACTACCTCCAGTCCCGGTACGGCCGGCTGGAGTGGCAGGCGGCGCTGCGCGCCGACCCGGACAACCCGTCCAACAAGCTGATCACGGTCCGGCTGGAGGACACTCCCCTCGAAGGGCTGCTGTCCACCATCACCTGGGTCGACCTCGTCGGCGTCGCCGACCCGGGAGAGGCCGCGCGGCTCCTGCTGACCCGGATCCGGCAGGCGCTGACGGGCCGGGCCAAGCCCGCCGAGCAGCCCCGGTTCCCCCTCGGCCCCTCCGGGCCGCGGATCGAACCGCCGGCCGAGGCGGCGGCCGCACGGACTCCGCGGGCCCGGCGCACCCCCGCCGTCGCCCCCGCGTTCCCGACCGCCGCCCGGCTGGCCGGCGCCGCCTCTGTGACCATGCTGCACGTGTCGGGGCCCCGGTTCGGCCGGGGGCTGGCCGAGGCGGACGAGCCGCTCGACGCCGGCGAGCTGCAGGCGAGCATCTGGGCCGACATGACCCGCCTCGCCGACGCCGGGGTGCCCCGGCCCGACCTGCTCGTGGTGACGGGAGACCTGACCGAGTCGGGAAGCATCCGCGAGTGCGAGCAGGCGCTGGCGTTCCTCACCGGGCTGCGCGTGCTGCTGGGCCTGGAGCCGGGGCGCGTGGTCGTCGTCCCCGGCCCGAGGGACGTGACGAAGGCGGCCAGCCGGGCCTACTTCGCCACCTGCGAGGCCGACGACGTGCGCCCGCAGCCGCCGTACTGGCCGAAGTGGCGGCATTTCTCCACCCTGTTCAAGGAGATCTACCAGGGCCTGGACGGCCCGTCGTTCGACAGCGCGCAGCCGTGGACGCTGTTCGAGCTCCCCGAGCTGCGCACGGTCGTCGCCGGGCTCAACTCGACGATCGCGATGAGCCACCGCGCGGAGGACGACCACGGCTTCGTCGGGGAGGCGCAGGCGGCGTGGTTCGCCGAGCGGCTGCGCCCGTTCGAGGGGTGGCTGCGCATCGGCCTGGTCGCCCACCCGCCGCGGGGCTCCTCCCAGCACGGCCTGCGCGACGTCGACACGCTGCGCGGACTGCTCGGCAACCGCCTCGACCTGCTCGCGCACGGGCGCGACTCCCGGCGCGACGGCCCTGAGGACGTCTGGGAGCTCGACGGCATGCCCTGCCTGCCCGCGCTCTCCCCCGGCCGCCACCAGGTCGTGGAGATCACCCCTGAGGGCCTGCGCCGCTGGACACGCGACCGGCCGGGCCTGCGCGACCCCGAGGTCCTGCCGTACGGCTGGCGCCTGTGGCGGCCGCAGAGCCGGCCCGAGCCGGCCCCGCCGGAGCCCGAGGACGTGCCCGAGGCGGCCGGCCCGGCCGACCTGCTGCTCGACCGGATCGCCGAGGTGTGCGAGACGAGGTTCGAACGGGCCAAGATCCGCAGGATCGCGGGCGACCCGCCGCACCTGCTCGTCACCCATCCGGAGGACGGGTTCGTCCGGCAGTTCCTCATCGGCGCCCATGTGGGCCCCCTCGGCCAGGACCGCATCGACACGTTCCTCGGCCGGGTCCACGGCGCCGGGCTGGAGCACGGCTCCGAGCTGGTCTACCAGGGCCCCACTCCCCCGCAGGCCCTGCGCGACGACGCGCTGCGCAGAGGGCTGCGGCTGCGCAGCTTCACCGAGTTCCAGGGGTTGCTCGACCTGTCCGACTACGTGGCGGCGCAGACGGCCGCGCTGCGCGGCGACCGGCGCTACCCGCCCGACCTGTACGTGCCGCAGCGGTTCCGGGAGCTGGACCGGCCCGGCGACGGCGTGCGCGACGACCTCACGGGCGAGATCATGCGGCTGCTGGCCGCCGACCACGGGCGGTTCGTCCTCGTGCTCGGGGACTTCGGGCGGGGCAAGACGTTCTCCCTGCACGAGGTGGCCCGCCGGATCCCGGCCGAACTGCCCCACCTCACGCCGATCCTGATCGAGCTGCGCGCCCTCGACAAGGCGCACTCGGTCCCCGGGCTGGTGGCCGCACACCTCGCCAACCACGGCGAGGAGCTCATCGACCTCAAGGCGTTCAACTACATGCTGCGCCAGGGCCGGATCGTGCTGCTGTTCGACGGCTTCGACGAGCTGGTCACCCGGGTGACCTACGAGCGGGCGGCCGACCACCTCGACACCCTCCTGCAGGCCGCGGAGGACAAGGCGAAGATCGTCGTCGCCAGCCGGACCCAGCATTTCAAGTCGCGCAGCCAGGTGATGACGGCGCTCGGCGAGAAGGTCGGCCTGCTGCCCAACCGCCGGGTGCTCGGCATCGAGGAGTTCACCCAGGACCAGGTGCGCGCCTACCTCGTCAACCGCTACGGCTCCCGCGACGCCGCCGACGAGCGGATGGACCTGCTGCACGGCATCGGCGACCTGCTCGGCCTGGCGCAGAACCCGCGGATGCTGAGCTTCATCGCCGACCTCCCGGAGGAGCGGCTGCGCACCGTGGCGCAGGCGGGGGACGCGATCAGCGCCGCCGGGCTCTACCAGGAGATCCTCGACACGTGGCTGGCCTTCGAGGAGGCCAGGACCGGAGGCGTCGCGGGCGCCGCCGGAGGCCTCACCCGCGAGGAGCTGTGGCAGGCCGCGACCACCCTCGCCCTGCGCCTGTGGGAGACCGGCGAGAGCTATCTGAGGCTGTCGGAGCTCTCCGAGGTCGCCGGCACCCTCACCGACATGACCGAGGGCCGGCTGTCGGCCGGGCAGACGGCGCACGCGGTCGGCGCCGGCAGCCTGCTGGTCCGCACCGACGAGGGGCTGTTCGGCTTCATCCACACCTCCGTTGTGGAATGGCTGGTCGCCCGGCACCTGTCGGTCGCGCCCGGCGGTCTGGCGCTGCACCCGTTATCAGCCCTGACCGTCGACTTCCTGTGCGACCTCGCCGAAGCGTCCGCCCTGCAGACGTGGGCGGCCAGGACGCTGGCGTCGCCCGTCGCCGGCGACGTCGCGCGCGCCAACGCGATCAAGATCACCACGCGGCTGCGCACGCCCGCCAGGACGAACCTGCGGGGCGCGCGGCTGAGCGGCGAGGACCTGTCGTACCGCGAGCTGTCGGGCGTCGACCTCACCGGAGCCGACCTCACCGACGCACAGCTCCTCGGGGCCAACCTGGCGCACGCGGTGCTGGTGGACGCCAAGCTGGCCGGCGCGCGGCTCGACGAGGCCGTGCTCGCCGGCGCCGACCTGCGTGGCGCGGACCTGTCGCGGGCCAGGCTCGCCCGGGCGGACCTGCGTGACGTGGCGATCGAGGGCAGCACCTGGGACCGCGCCGCGCTGATCGACGCCACCGGCGTTCCCCGCGACGCCCCCGAGCTGCGCGGCGCGGCCGTGGCGCCCGGGCAGCCGGTCGCGGCCGAGATGGCGCCCGCGCTCATCGGCGTCCCGTACGGCTACCACTACGAGAGCAGCCGGCTGCCCGAGCCCGTCGCGTACCGCCCGGACGGCGGGGTGTTCGCGGTCGGCAGCGAGGACGGCGGCGTGCTGGTCTGCGACAGCGCCTCCGGGTCCACGCTGCGCACGCTGCAGGGCCACCGCGGCCGGGTCTACAAGGCCGCGTACGGCGAGGCGGGGCTGGTCACCGGCGCCAGCGACGGCACGGTCCGGGTGTGGGACCCGGCCACCGGGGAGGAGCGGCTGGTCCTGCGCGGCCACCCGGACGGCGTGTGGCCGGTCGTCACCTCGGGCGACCTGGTCGCGGCGGGCGGCGCCGACGGGATCATGCGGGTCTGGTCGTCCGGCGAGCCCCTGCTGGAGCTGCCCGGCCACACCGCGCCGATCTACACCGCCGTGTTCCTGCCGGGCCTGCTGGTCACCGGCGACTCCAGCGGCGCCATCCGCGTGTGGGACCTGGCCACCGGGCGGATCGTGCACCACCTGCACGGCCACAGCGGCGCCGTCTACCGGCTGGTCCTCAGCCCGGACGGCACCCGCCTGGCCGCCGGCGACGGGCAGGGCGTGCTGCGGATCTGGAACCCGCGCACCGGGGAGCCGCTCCACGAGCTGACCGGCCACCCGGGGCGCATCTACAGCCTCGGCTTCCACCCCGGCGGCCGCCTGCTGGCCTCCGGCGACACCACCGGAGCCGTACGGCTGTGGGACCCGGTGACCGGCACGCCTGCGGGCGGCCTGCCGGGGCACAGCGGCGCCGTCTACCAGGTGCTGTTCAGCCCGTCGGGCGATCTGCTCGCGACCGGCGACAGCGACGGCGTGGTGCGCGTCTGGGACCCGGCGACCGCCGCCCTGCGCGCCGAGCTGACCGCTCACCGGGGCTCGGTGTGGCCGTTCGCTTTCCGGCCCGACGGCCAGCAGCTCGTGACCAGCAGCAACGACGGCACCACCCGCCTGTGGGACCCGTACACGGGGCAGTGCAGGCACACGCTGCGCGGCCACGGCCGCCGGATCAACGCCGTCCGGTTCTCCGCGGACGGCAGCACGCTCGCGACCTGCGGCAACGACGGCTACGTCCGCTTGTGGGACCCACGCACCGGCCGGCGGCTCCGGTCGCTCACCGGGGCCGCCGACCGGCTCGTGTCGGCCGTCTTCAGCCCCGCCGGGCCCCTTCTGGCCACCGCGAGCAACGACGGCGGCGTCTACCTGTGGAACCCGGCGTCCGGCACCTACGAGCGCGAGCTCAACGTGGAGACCGACCACGTCTGGGCGGAGGCGTTCAGCCCGGACGGGGAGCTGCTGGCCACCGCCAACGACGACGACAGCGTCCGGCTCTGGTACCGCGCCACGGGCCGCCAGGTCGCCGAGCTCTCCGGCCACCGGGGACGGGTCCGCTCGATCGCGTTCAGCCCGGACGGACGGCTCGTGGCCACCGCCTGCGACGACCGTCACGTACGGCTGTGGGATGTGGAGACCGGCGCGTGCTCGGCGACGCTGCGCGGCCATGAGGACCGGGTCTACTCCGTGGCGTTCGCGCCCGGGGGCGGGCTGCTGGCCAGCGCGAGCAACGACGGCGCCGCCCGCGTGTGGGACGTGGCGTCGGGCGATTGCCGCCACGTCCTCGACGCCGGGACCGGCCGGCTGTGGACCGCGGCGTTCAGCCCCTCGGGCGGGCTGCTGGCCACGGCGGGCGACGACCTGGTCGTGCGCCTGTGGGACCCGGAGTCGGGGGCGCTCCTCCACACGCTCACCGGGCACACCCGGAGAGTCTGGTCGGTGGCGTTCCACCCCGCGGGCGACCTGCTCGCCAGCGCGGGGGACGACGGCGTGGTGATCCTCTGGGACGTCGCCACCCGTGAGCGGCGCGCCACGCTGCTCGCCCTGCCGGAGGGCTGGGCGGCGTTCGCCCCCGGCGGGCACTACAAGCTCGAAGGCGACGTGGCCGGCCAGTTCTGGTACGTCATCGGGATGTGCCGGTTCGAGCCGGGCGAGCTCGACGACTATCTCTCCGAGGTTCGCCGGCTGGCCCTGGACGAGCCGTTCTGAGCCGTTCTGAGCCGTTCCTGAGCCGGTCCCGAGCCAGGTTCCACGCCGGTCCAGGCCGGTAGAGGTCGGCCGGCGCCCGCCGGTCACGAGGCCGGGCGCGGCCGGTCTCCCCGCGGGATACGGCCGCTCAGGTCCTTCCACACCTCGGCCACCCGCGCGTCGAGCGCGTCCAGCGTGCCCTCGTTCTCGATCACGATGTCGGCCGCCGCCAGGCGCTCCTCCCGGGAGGCCTGCGCGGCGATCCTAGCCTTGGCGTCCGTCTCCGCCATGCCGCGGAGCGTGCGCAGCCGCTCCAGCCGCGTCGCGTCCGGCGCGTCGACCACGATCACCACGTCGTAGTGGGAGGCGAGGCCGTTCTCCACGAGAAGCGGGACGTCGTAGACGACCACCGCGTCTTCCGGCACGGCGCGCTGGAGCTCCTCCACCCGGGCGCCCACCTTCGGGTGGACGATCCCGTTGAGGATCTTGAGTTTGCCGGGGTCGGCGAAAACGATGGAGCCGAGCCGCTCGCGGTCGAGGCCGCCGTCCGGGCGGAGGACTCCGGCGCCGAACGCCTCGACGATCTCGGCGAGGCCGGGGGTGCCCGGCTCGACGACCTCCCGGGCGATCTTGTCGGCGTCGATGACGACCGCGCCGAGGGCCGCGAGTCTGCGCGACACCTCGCTCTTGCCCGAACCTATGCCGCCCGTGAGGCCTGCCTTCACCACGCCAGCAGCCTATCGGGCGGCGTCAGGCTCCCGGCGAAGGTGGACGAGCGTCAAATGGTCCTGCACGCGCTCGCGATGGGTCTCGCGGTAGCCGAGCCTGCGGTACAGCCGCTGGTTCCCGGTGGACAGGTGCCCGGTGAACAGGTCGAACACCGCCGCGTCCGGCACGGCCTCGTGCAGCGCGGCGAGCAGCAGGCCGCCGATCCCCTGGCCCTGCCGGTCGGGGGCGACGACGAGGCGGCCGACGAGGCAGGTGGAGCCGGACATCTGGCCGCGCACGGCGCCGACCACGCGGCTGCCGTCGGTCGCCTTGAGCACGACCCCGCTCTCGATCACCGCCCGGACCTGGCCGAGCGACTCGACCAGCGGCGGGATGAACGGGTCACCGTAGAGCTGGGCCTCGGTCACGTACGCCGCGCGCTGGAGGGTGAGGATCTCCCCCGCGTCCGCGGGCGCCGCCCGCTCGATCTCCACCACATCGGCACCCTACCGGTGCGCCGGTGAACCTGCGGGACCGAGGGGACATGACGCCCGGAAAGGGGAAAGGCCCCGCCGTGGCGGGGCCTTTCCTTCGTGCCGTTGATCGGTGAGGCGTCAGTTCTGGCCGCCGGCCAGCTTCTCCCGCAGGGCCGCGAGAGCCTCGTCGGAGGCGAGGGCGCCACCGGTGGACTGCGCGGTGGTCTCACCGCCGCCGCTGTAGGACGAAGGAGCGGCCTCGGTCGCCGCGGCCTCCTCCTGACGGGCCTTCTCGATCTGCGAGCGGTGCGCCTCGAAGCGGGCCTGGGCCTCGGCGTACTGCCGCTCCCACTCCTCGCGCTGCTTGTCGAAGCCCTCGAGCCACTCGCCGGTCTCGGCGTCGAAGCCCTCGGGGTAGATGTAGTTGCCCGCGTCGTCGTAGGTCGCCGCCATGCCGTACAGCGTGGGGTCGAACTCGACTTCGGCGCCGGCGCCCTCGTTGGCCTGCTTCAGCGACAGCGAGATGCGGCGGCGGTCCAGGTCGATGTCGATGATCTTGACGAAGATCTCGTCGCCGACCTGCACGACCTGCTCCGGGATCTCCACGTGGCGCTCGGCCAGCTCGGAGATGTGGACCAGGCCCTCGATGCCCTCCTCGACCCGGACGAACGCGCCGAACGGCACCAGCTTGGTGACCCGGCCGGGGACGACCTGGCCGATCTGGTGGGTCCGGGCGAACTGCTGCCAGGGGTCCTCCTGCGTCGCCTTGAGCGACAGCGAGACCCGCTCGCGCTCCATGTCGACGTCGAGAACCTCGACCGTGACCTCCTGGCCGACCTCGACGACCTCGGACGGGTGGTCGATGTGCTTCCAGGACAGCTCGGACACGTGCACCAGGCCGTCGACGCCGCCGAGGTCCACGAACGCGCCGAAGTTGACGATCGAGGAGACGACGCCCTTGCGGACCTGGCCCTTCTGGAGGGTGTTGAGGAACGTCTGGCGCACCTCGGACTGGGTCTGCTCCAGCCAGGCGCGGCGGGACAGGACCACGTTGTTGCGGTTCTTGTCCAGCTCTATGATCTTGGCCTCGAGCTCACGGCCGACGTACGGCTGGAGGTCGCGGACGCGGCGCATCTCGACCAGGGACGCCGGCAGGAAGCCGCGCAGGCCGATGTCGAGGATGAGACCACCCTTGACGACCTCGATGACCGTGCCGGTGACGATGCCGTCCTCGTCCTTGATCTTCTCGATCGTGCCCCAGGCGCGCTCGTACTGCGCGCGCTTCTTGGACAGGATGAGGCGGCCCTCTTTGTCCTCCTTCTGGAGGACCAGGGCCTCGACGTGCTCGCCGACCGCGACGACGTCGGCCGGGTCGACATCGTGCTTGATCGAGAGCTCGCGGGACGGGATGACGCCCTCGGTCTTGTAGCCAATGTCGAGCAAGACCTCGTCTCGATCGACCTTGACAACGGTGCCTTCAACGATGTCGCCATCGTTGAAGTACTTGATGGTCTCGTCGATCGCGGCGAGGAAGGCCTCCTCGGAACCGATGTCGTTGACCGCTACCTGCGGGGTGCTCGAGGTGGCCTCAGTGCTGCTCGTCATGTGTGGAATTGCTCCGAACCGGACAGATGTCGTTGTGACAGAAGCGCAGCGGGCCTGTTTTCGTTCACCAGAGGCTGCTCGTTCGATGAAGAGCAACGGATGATCGAGCGCGAGCCCGCTCCGTCCGAGACGCGCGCGAGCCCACAGCGCAGCGATCAGCATATGAGACCCGGCGGGCGGGGTCAATCCGGACCGCCCGGGGGCCTTCAGTACGCGATGATCGCCTTGGCTCTGCCTTTGGCCACCTTGCCCGCGAGTTTGCGCGGAACCGACACATGGGTGGGGTCGCCGTCGGACGTGTAGCGCTCCCGCGGATGCCGGTCCAGCCAGTCGAGCCAGTAGGACGTGCACCAGCGGCGGCAGTCCCCCTGCCTCCCGTTGGACTGGATCCGGGGGATCGCGTACCGATCGAAGGATTTCGCGTAGGGCGAAATCGCCGGCTCCGCTCCGGCGAGGAAGACGCCGTCGAAATGGTACTTCGTCCCGTCCCACGACCCGTCGTGGGCCCGGGTCAGTTTCTTCGGGCGCGAGCCGTACGGCAGGGCGAACGTGGTGGACGAGGTCACGCCGAGCTTCTTGATGAGCCGCTCCTGGCGGACGATCTGCTCACTTACCCGCTCGCCGCTCAGACGGTGCAGATCGGGGTGGGAGTAGGTGTGGTTGCCCACCTCGAACCCGTGGCCGAGCAGCCAGTGCACCGCCTCCGCCTGCCGGGCGGGGTCGCGCAGCCCGAACGGCCGGCGATTGATCCAGAAGGTGGCCGCCGGGCGGAAGCTCGGATATTTGGCGGCGATCGCGTAGATGATGCCGGCCGCCGTGTCGTTGCGCGGGTTCCCCTGGTCGTCGGTCATGAAGTGGCTGGGATTGCCGTCGTCGAACGTGAGGACGACGGGATGGCCGCCCGCAGGGATGTCGATCTTCCCGGACACGAAGTCCGCCGCGGTGATCGGCACGTAGCCGTCCTTGGCCAGCCGCTCCATCTCCCGCCGGACCTGCGCGGGGGTGCGGTCGATGGACGCGAGCCGCTTCGGCAGCAGCCGGTGATACATGATCACGGGAATCAGGCCGGCCTCGTTCGCGCCGACCTTCTTCGCGGACTCCGCGGTGGCCGTCACCGGTGGCGCGGTCGCGGTGTGGGGCAGGGCCGGGGACACGGCGGACGGCTTGACCGGCCGCGTCCGCTCGTCCGCGCCCGGCGACGGCAGCAGGGCGAGCACGGCGAGGGCGACGGCCACCACAGCCATGTTCGCGATGACCGTCATCCGGGCAAGGGTTCGCACAGTCATTTGACCTTAGTGGCCGCTCCTGTGCGTATACGCATGTGTTGCAATTTCCCTGTGGACTGGAGTCTGAGGGTGTGCGGGCGGCACGGCCATGTCACCTACGCGCCCGACGAGGAGGCGCTGCGCGACCGGCTGCGGGCCGCGACGGCCGTGGGAGAGGCGTGGCGCTGCCTGCGCTGCGGCGACTTCGTCCTGGGCCCGCCACACGGATCCGGCCCGGCGGATCACGCTCCCGTGGTCCCGCGCGGCAGGGCCCTGCGGGACGCGGCGGTCCTGCGGCTGATCGCGGTCTTCCGCTGGGTGAAGGGCGTGTTCGTGCTCGCCGCCGCGTACGGCGTGTGGCGGTTCCGGTCGCGGCACGACGCCGTGCAACGGGCGTTCGACCAGGATCTTCCGCTGGTCCGGCCGCTGGCCGACCGGCTGGGGTGGAACCTGGACGAGTCAGGCGCGGTCCACACGCTGAGGACGTTCCTGTCGGCCCGGACCACCACGCTGACCTGGATCTTCCTCGCCCTGCTGGCGCTGGGCGCGCTGCTCGTCACCGAGGGCGTGGGCCTGTGGCTGCTGCGGCGCTGGGGTGAGTACTTCTCGGTCGTCGTGACCTCGGCCTTCATCCCGGTGGAGATCTACGAGCTGACCGAGAAGGTGACCGCGCTGCGGGTCGTGATCCTGCTCGTCAACATCGCCGCGGCGCTCTACATCGCGCTGAGCAAGCGGCTGTTCGGCCTGCGGGGCGGCCGGGCCGCCCACGAGGCCGAGCGGCAGGAGGCGAGCCTGCTGGAGATCGAGGCGGCCGGCCTGGCCGCCGGCGAGGATCTCCCCTCAGCGCCCGCCGGCCGCCCGCGCGAACGGTAGGACCGGCGGTCAGTGGCCGGCGTCCTCCCACGTGGGCCCGACCCCGACGCTGACCTCCAGCGGGACGCGAAGCTCGTAGGCGGCGCACATCTGCTGCCGCACCACCTCGGTGAGATCGTCGAGCTCGCCCGGCGCCACCTCGAACACCAGCTCGTCGTGGACCTGGAGCAGCATGCGGGAGCGCATCGGCTCGATGGCCCGCTGCACGCGCAGCATCGCGACCTTGATGATGTCGGCCGCCGAGCCCTGGATGGGCGCGTTGAGCGCCATCCGCTCGGCCATCTCCCTGCGCTGCCGGTTGTCGCTGGTCAGGTCGGGCAGGTAACGGCGGCGGCCCAGGATCGTCTCGGTGTACCCGTCCTTGCGCGCCTGGGCGACGATGGCGTCGAGGTAGTCGCGGACGCCGCCGAACTCCTCGAAGTACTCCTCCTTGAGCGCCCTGGCCTCCGCGACGGGGATGTTGAGCTGGCCGGACAGCCCGAAGTCGGACAAACCGTAGGCCAGCCCGTAGTTCATCGCCTTGATCCTGGCCCGCAGCTCGCCGTCCACCTGCTCGGGCGGCAGGTCGAACACCCTCGACGCGGTCGCCTGGTGGAAGTCGTGGCCCGACTCGAAGGCCTCGATCAGCGCCTGGTCCTCCGACAGGTGCGCCATGATCCGCAGCTCGATCTGGCTGTAGTCGGCCGTCAGCAGCGTCTCGTAGCCCTCGCCCACGACGAAGCCCTTGCGGATGCGGCGGCCCTCGACGGTCCGGATGGGGATGTTCTGCAGGTTCGGCTTCTCGCTGGACAGCCGCCCGGTCGCCGCGACGATCTGGTTGAACGTCGTGTGGATGCGCCCGTCGTCGGCGATCTCCTTGATCAGGCCCTCGACCGTCGTGCGCAGCTTGGACTGGTCGCGGTGGCGCAGCAGGATCGTCGGCAGCTCGTGGTCGGTCTGCGGCGCGAGCCAGGCCAGGGCGTCGGCGTCGGTCGTGTAGCCGGTCTTGATCTTCTTGGTCTTCGGCAGGCCGAGCTTGACGAACAGGATCTCCTGGAGCTGTTTGGGCGACCCGAGGTTGAACTGCTCGCCCACCGCCTCGTGGGCCGCCTCGACGGCCTGCTTCACGGCCGCGCCGAACTCCGCCTCCAGGGCCGCGAAGTACTGGCGGTCGGCGGCGATGCCGGCCCGCTCCAGCTCGGCCAGCACGCGGACCAGCGGCAGCTCGACGTCGGTGACCAGGCGGGTGCCGCCGCGCTCCGACAGGTGGGCCTCCAGCGCCTCGGCGAGGTCGCGCACGGCCTCGGCCCGCAGCGCGAGGTCGCGGGCGGCGCCGGCGTCGACGTCCTCGAACAGCGAGGCCTGCCCGTCCGGCGCCGACTCGGCGCGCAGCTCGCGGTGCAGGTAGCGCAGGACGAGGTCGTCGAGCGGGAACGACCGCTGCCCTGGCATGGCCAGGTACGCGGCGAGCGCCGTGTCGCAGGTGAGGCCGCGCAGGTCGTGGCCGTGGGCCCACAGCGCGAGCAGCGGCTGCTTGGCGTCGTGCACGGCCTTCGGCCTCGACTCGTCGGCCAGCCACGCGGCCAGCGCCGACTCGTCCTCCTCGGTGAGGGCGGTGGGATCGAGGTAGGCGGCGCCGCCGGGTGAGGCGATGGCGACGCCGTCGAGCCGCCCGGTGCCGCTGCCGTACGCCCCGCGGAACGCGAGCCCCGCACGGCCGCCGGGGAGCGCGGCCAGCCAGCCGGCCACCTGGCCGGGCTCCAGCACGGTCACCTGGAGATCGAAGCCCTCCTCCGCCTCCGGCTCCCTCGTGCCGAGGGTCTTGAACAGCCGCTCGCGCAGCTCGCCCCTGATCTGCAGCGAGTCGAGCAGCTTGTTGACCTCCTCGCGGTCCCACTCCCCGATGCCGAGCGCGCCGATCTCGGCGTCGAGCGCGACGTCGCGCTTCAGCTCGGTCAGCATCCGGTTGTGGATCACCTGGCCGAGGTGCTCGCGGAGCTTGTCGCCGACCTTGCCCTTCACCTCGTCGGCGCGGCGGACCAGCTCCTCCAGCGAGCCGTACTCGGCGATCCACTTGGTGGCGGTCTTCTCGCCGACGCTCGGGATGCTGGGCAGGTTGTCGCTCGGGTCGCCGCGCAGGGCCGCGAAGTCGGGGTACTGCACGGGGGTCAGGCCGTACTTCTCGACGACGGCCTCGGGGGTGAAGCGGGTCATGTCGCTGATGCCGCGGCGGGTCATGAGCACCGTGATCCGCTCGTCCACGAGCTGGAGCGCGTCGCGGTCCCCCGTGACGATCAGCACGTTCATGCCGTCGCCGGCCGCCTGGGTGGCGAGGGTCGCGATCAGGTCGTCGGCCTCGAAGCCCGCCAGCGACAGGCGTGGGATCCGCAGCGCGTCGAGCAGCTCGAAGATCAGCTGCATCTGGCCGCGGAAGTCCTCCGGGGTCTCGGCCCGGTTCGCCTTGTAGCCGTCGAAGGCCTCGTGCCGGAAGGTGGGCTCGCTGCGGTCGAAGCACACCGCGACATGGCTGGGCTGCTCGTCCCGCAGGACGTTGGCCAGCATCGAGGTGAAGCCGTACACCGCCTCGGTGTGCTGACCGTCGGTCGTCATCAGGTTCGCGTCCTTCAACGCGTAGAAGGCGCGGTACGCGAGGGAATGCCCGTCCAGGAGCAGCAGACACGGACGGGTGGGGGTCGCTTCACTCTTCGGCACACACGAAGCCTAGTCTCCCCCTACGACAGTTACCCCGGGCTCTTGGCACAGGAGGCATCCCCTTGACCTTGACAAACCCCGAAGAGATCGCGGCTTCGATGAACGGGGCCTGGGAGGGGCACCTGCCCGCCCGCATGGGCATCGAGATCGCCGAGGCGAGCGCCGAGCGGGTGGTCGGGCGCATGCCCGTCGAGGGCAACACCCAGCCGTACGGCCTGCTCCACGGCGGCGCCTCGTGCGTGCTGGCCGAGAGCCTCGGCTCCTTCGGAGCGGCCCTGCACGCGGGGAAGGGCAGGGTCGCGGTCGGCATCGAGATCAACGCGACGCACCACCGCTCCGTCACGTCCGGTCACGTGACGGCCGTCGCCACCCGTGTCCACGGCGGCCGGACGATCGCGACGTACGGCATCGAGGTCAGCGACGACGCGGGCCGCGCGGTGTGCACGGCCCGTCTCACCTGCATGCTCATCGATGCCCGCTGAAAACGCGCCAAAGGCGGCGCCGGCCCCATCGCGGTCGATACCGGAACGGCTTGCGACTCTCACTGCACACCGGCCTCGGCGATCGCTAGCGTTGTGGCCCCAGAGCTCGCGGTGGGACCGAGTAGACAACGTGCGGAGCCGGGGAAGCTGTGTACGGCCCCAAAGGTCCCCCGCGGGCTCGCCGTCCTCTCAGGCAATTCACATGGCGATGGTCACATGACGATGGTCAGATCGGTTCTGACCTGGGATCATTTCTCACGCCAGTGACACACCCTGGTCACCGATTGGTGACGAACCGTCCTGAACCGGGCGAGGCGGGCTTATGCTCCGGCCACAACGTCGCAGACAACGTTGACCACGTTGCGATGTTGCGCGTCCGGAGTGGAGGGGCACGACCCCGCCATGACTCAATAGAGGGAGCACCATTGCGCAGAGCCGTGATCGCGTTCACGGCCTTCCTGGGTGGACTCGTCTTTCTACTCTCCTCGCCCGCCTGGGCGGACGGAGAGGCGTTGAAGGGCACACTCCAAAACCAAGGCCAGCCGGTGAACGGCGTGAAGATCAGCGTGGCCACGGAGGACGGCAAGCCCGTGGCCGAGGTCGCCTCCGGCGCCGACGGCAAGTGGGAGGTCCCCGTCCCCAAGGCCGGCAAGTACAAGGTCACCCTCGACCAGAAGACACTGCCGGCGGGGGTCGCGCTCAAGTTCAAGAACCGCGCGACGCTCGACGTCCAGGTCTTCGACGGAAGCCAGCGCAATGTGCTGTTCGCCCTCGGCCCCCCCGGTCAGCAGGCCGGCGGGGGGCAGTCCGCGTCCGGCACCTCGATCTGGGAACGTGTCGCCCAGCTCACGTTCGAGGGCTTCAACCTCGGGCTCATCATCGCCCTGGCCGCGATGGGGCTGTCCCTCGTCTTCGGGACCACCGGCCTGACCAACTTCGCCCACGGTGAGCTGCTCACCTTCGGCGCGATGTGCGCCTACTTCTTCAACGTCGTCGCAGGCGTGCCGCTGATCCTGGCCGCGATCATCGCGGTCGTCCTGGGCGGCGCCTTCGGCTACCTGCAGGACCAGTTCTTCTGGAACAGGCTGCGCCGCAGGGGCAGCAGCCTGATCGCCATGATGATCATCTCGATCGGCCTGGCCCTGCTGCTGCGCTACGTCTTCCTGTTCCTGTTCGGCGGCGAGAGCGCGGCCTACCTCGACTACAACGCGCAGCCGGGCGTCCAGCTGGGCCCGATCTCCGCGGCGCCGAAGAACTTCTGGGCCATGGGCATCGAGCTCGCCGTCCTCGTCGTCGTCGGAGTGGCGCTGCTCAAGACCCGGACAGGGAAGGCGGCCCGCGCGGTCGCCGACAACCCGGCCCTGGCCTCCTCCTCCGGCATCGACGTCGAGCGGGTCATCCGCATCATCTGGACCGTCGGCGGGGCGGTCGCCGCGCTCGCGGGCGTGATGCTCGGCCTCGCGCAGAACGTCAACTACCAGATGGGCTTCCAGATCCTGCTGCTCGTGTTCGCGGGCGTCACACTCGGAGGGCTCGGCACCGCCTTCGGCGCCCTGGTCGGCTCCATCGTCGTCGGCCTGTTCATCCAGCTCTCCACCCTGGTGGTGCCGACCGAGCTGAAGACCGTGGGCGCGCTGATGGTGCTGATCCTCGTCATGCTCTTCCGGCCGCAGGGCATCCTCGGGCGCCGCGAGCGCATCGGCTGATCGGAGACCACCGTGGACTGGAACACCATCCTCATCACCACGCTCAAGGCCTCGATCGGCCTGGAGACCGTGGTGTACGCCCTCGCCGCCATCGGCGTGAACATCCAGTTCGGCTACGCCGGGCTGCTCAACTTCGGCCAGGCGGCCTTCCTCGGCGTCGCCGCGTACGGCCTGGCCGTCACCGTCGCCACCTTCCACCTGTCGTTCTGGCTCGGCATCGCGATCGGCCTCGTCGCCACTGTGGTGCTGGCCTTCCTGCTCGGCATACCGACGCTCAGGCTGCGGGCCGACTACCTCGCCATCGTGACCATCGCGGCAGCGGAGATCGTCCGGCTCGTGTTCCGGGCGGTGAAGTTCAAGGACGTCTTCGGCGGCTCGGACGGCCGCCAGAACTTCTCCGGCGACTTCTACGCGATGAACCCCTACTCCCCCGGCGCGTACGGCATCGGACCGATCACGTTCACCGAGCGGACCATGTGGGTCCTCACGGTCGGGTGGATCCTCGTCGCGCTGTCCTGCGGGCTCGTCTACCTGCTGATGAAGAGCCCCTGGGGACGGGTGCTCAAGGCCATCCGCGAGGACGAGGACGCCGTGCGCAGCCTCGGCAAGAACGTCTTCTCCTACAAGATGCAGGCGCTCGTGCTCGGCGGCGTCATCGGCTGCCTCGGCGGCTTCATCTTCGCCCTCGGGCAGGCCTCCATCCAGCCCGACCTGTTCGGCACCGAGTTCACGTTCTACGCGTACACGATCGTGATCCTCGGCGGCGCCGCCCGCGTCTTCAGCCCCGTCGTCGGCGCCGCGATCTTCTGGGTGCTGCTGGTCTTCGTGGGGAACACCCTCAGCGAGGCCGTCGGCGCCGGAGTCATCCCCAGCTCGATCATGACCGTCAACCAGGTCGGCGCGGTGCGCTTCATGCTGGTGGGTCTCGGCCTGATGCTCCTGCTCATCTTCCGGCCCCAGGGCATCTTCGGCGACAAGAGGGAGATCGCGCTCGATGCACGCTGACACCACCGCGACGCGGAAGGCGGCCGCGGTGGCCGCCTTCGAAGGGCTCGCGACCGAGCCGGGCGTCCCCAAGCCCGACCCCATCCTGATCATCGACGAGGTCGTCCGCCGCTTCGGGGGCCTCACCGCGGTCGACGTCGGCCACCTGGAGATCCAGCGCGGCTCGATCACCGCGCTGATCGGCCCGAACGGCGCCGGCAAGACGACGTTCTTCAACCAGCTCACCGGCTTCGACACGGCCGACGCCGGGTCCTGGACGTTCAACGGCAAGCAGCTCAAGGGCGTGCCGGCGCACCGCGTCGCCCGGCAGGGCATGGTCCGCACGTTCCAGCTCACCAAGGCGCTGTCCAAGCTGACCGTGATGGAGAACATGCGGCTCGGCGCGCAGAACCAGCGCGGCGAGAACTTCTTCCGCGCGCTGATCCCGGGAAGCTGGCGCGGCCAGGAGGACGAGATCACCGAGCGGGCCGAGGAGCTTCTCGAACGGTTCAAGCTGGACGCCAAGCGGGACGACTTCGCCGGCTCGCTGTCCGGCGGCCAGCGCAAGCTGCTGGAGATGGCCCGCGCGCTCATGGTCGGCCCCGAGCTCGTGATGCTCGACGAGCCGATGGCGGGCGTCAACCCGGCCCTCACCCAGTCGCTGCTCGGGCACGTCAAGGCGCTGCGCGAGGAGGGCATGACGGTCCTGTTCGTCGAGCACGACATGGACATGGTCCGCGACATCAGCGACTGGGTCGTGGTCATGGCGCAGGGCGCGGTCATCGCCGAGGGCCCGCCCGACAAGATCATGTCGGACCAGCGGGTCATCGACGCGTACCTGGGCGCGCATCACGACGCGCCGATGTCCGCCGAGGAGGCCGAGGAGCAGCTCCACGAGGCCGAGGCCGAGCTCGAGATCGAGGAGAAGGCATGAGCGCGCGCGAGACCGGCGGCGAGCCGGTAGCCGCTGACCTGGACGGCGCGGCGACCCCGCCGGAGGCCCCGGCGGAGACGCCGTCCGGCGGTCTGCCCGAGGACGCCGCCGACGGCTCGAACGCCGCCGTCACCGACCGGGCCGACCACCTCGCCGGCGCGGCCGAGGCCCTCCTGAGGGCCGACGAGCTCTACGCCGGGTACGTGCCGGGGGTCAACATCCTCAACGGCGCCGACCTGTACGTGAAGAAGGGCGAGCTGATCGGCATCATCGGCCCGAACGGCGCCGGCAAGTCGACCCTGCTGAAGTCCCTGTTCGGCCTGGTCAACGTGCGCAAGGGCACGGTGACGCTGGCCGGCGAGGACATCACCAACCTCAAGGCCCACTCGCTGGTCTCCCGCGGGGTCGGCTACGTCCCGCAGACCAACAACGTGTTCCCCAGCCTGACCATCGAGGAGAACCTCGAGATGGGCGCCTTCCAGGTGCCCGGGAAGTTCAAGGAGCGGTTCGAGTTCGTCTGCGAGATCTTCCCCGCGCTCAAGGAGCGGCGCAAGCAGCGGGCCGGCTCGCTTTCCGGCGGTGAGCGGCAGATGGTGGCCATGGGCCGCGCGCTCATGACCGAGCCTTCGGTCCTGCTGCTCGACGAGCCCTCGGCCGGTCTGTCGCCGAAGCTCCAGGACCTGGTCTTCATCCAGGCCCAGCAGATCAACAAGGCCGGCGTGACCGTCATCATGGTCGAGCAGAACGCCCGGCGATGCCTGCAGATCTGCCACCGGGGCTACGTGCTCGACCAGGGCCGCAACGCCTACATGGCCAGCGGGCGTGACCTGATCAACGACCCCAAGGTCATCCAGCTCTACCTGGGCACGCTCGCCCGGGCCTGAGCCTCGCCGCGAAGGCCCCGGCGGGACTCCCGCCGGGGCCTTCGCCGTCTTCCCGCCCGCCGCATCGGGGGCCGGGGGTTCACAATTGCCGTATGACGCGAACCCCCCTCGCGGCCGCTTTGGCCGTCACAGCCGTCGCCCTCACGGCGAGCCTGAGCGCATGCTCAGGCGCCGGGGGCACACAGGGCGCCTCCACCCCCGCCGCGTCCGTCAACGCCTCCCACAGGGCCTCCGGGGGCGCTTCGGGGAGCACGGGCGGCGCGGTCTACGTCACCGGCGCGGAGACGGCCGACGACCCGTGCGCCCGTGTCGTGTCCGCCATCGGCTATCTCGGCCTTTCGCTGCTGCCGCCGGGCCGGGAGGACGCCCAGCACTGGGACGGCGACGTCCGCGGCCGCTTCGGCTACCTGCGGGGCACGCTCGAGATGTACGCGACGCGGCTGCCGCGGAAGACGTCCGGCGCGGCCTCCGACATCGACCGCGTCGCCGGGCTCCTCTCCCAGGCGGACACCGGCGCCTCCCGGCGGCCCGGCCTCCTGCGTGTGTACCGGAAGGCGTCCGGCACGATCACCGCCGCCTGCGGCGCCTCCTGAGCCGCCCGCGCGGACCCCACGAGCCGCCTCGCCGTGCCCGGGGCGGCGGGGACACGCAGGAGGGCCCGGTCCACATGGACCGGGCCCTCTCACGTACGCCGGCGCCTCAGAGCGCGCCGCGCCTGTCGTCAGCCGGCGATCTTGCCGGTGTTGTAGGCGATGTTCTTGTTCTGGTTGTCGGGGCCGTACTGGTAGACACCGATGGTCGCCTCGGCCGGGTCACCGGCGTCGTTGAACTCGATGGGGCCGGAGGCGCCGTCGTAGTCGATGTCCTTGCCCGCGGCCAGCAGGTCGGCGCAGGACTTGAAGTCCTTGCACTTCTCACCGCCGGTGGAGACCTCCTTGAGCTTGGCGGCGAGGTCGGCGCCGGCGTCGCTCTTCGCCGCGGTCGCGGCCAGAGCGGCCAGGATCGTGGCGTCGTAGGACTCGGGACCGTAGTTGAAGTCCTTCAGGTTCGGGTCCGCCGTCTTCAGCTTCTCCTTGAAGGCGTCCGACACCTCGGCGCCGGGCTGGGTGCCCTTGGAGCCGTTGAGCGTGCCCTTGGGGAAGCCGTCCTTGCCGGTGCCGTAGTTGGACAGGTTGCCGTCGACGAAGTACCACTTCACCTTGTCGGCGCTCAGGCCCTGCTTGACCAGCTCAGGCACGATCTTCTTCGTCTCGTCGAAGCCGATCAGCGCGATGGCCTTGGGGTTGGCCTCCTTGATCTTGGCGACGTCCGCGGAGTAGTCGGCGGCCTTCGGGTCGTAGATGACCTTCTCGACGACCTGGCCGCCGCCGCTCTCCACCGTCTTCTGGACGTTGTCCGCCAAGCCGGTGCCGTACGCGTCCTGGAGGGCGAGGATGCCCACGGTGTCACTGCCGTCGGCGAGGATCAGGTCGCCGAGGACACGGCCCTGGAGCACGTCCGGCGGAGCCGTCCGGAAGTACAGGCCCTTGTCGTTGTACGTGGTGAACTGGTCGGATGTGTTCGCCGGCGAGATCTGCACGACGCCCGCCCCCGTGATCTTGTCGATCACCGAGAGCGACACGGAGGACGACGCGGCGCCCACGACCACGTCGGTCTTCTGCTGCAGCAACTTGTCCACGGACTGGGAGGCGATGTTGGTGGAGGTGTCACCGGAGTCCGTGTCGTTCTCGACGACCGGCTTGCCGAGCACTCCACCGGCGTCGTTGATCTCCTTGACCGCCAGCTTCACACCCGCGAACTCCGGCGGGCCGAGGAATGCGAGGGAACCGGTCTGCGGCAACAGGGTGCCGATGGTGAGAACGCCGTCGCCCTTGGCAGCGGCGGGCGCCGAGGAGGCGGCGGGCGCCGACGAGGCCGGCGCGGCGCTCTCCGTGCCACCGCCACAGGCCGTCAGGGCGAGGCTGGCAGCCGCTGCGACGGCCAGCGCCCGCCCAAGGGGGGCAATGCGGATCATGAAAGCATCTCCTTCATCCAGGCCCGGGAAACGTCAGCGCTGCCGACCCGTCCCGATCGAATGGGTGAAACGTACATAGCTCAAGGGGCCTCCCACCAGGCATGCGTCAGAACTGTCCACACTTGGATGCGGAGTCGTAATAACTCCTCAACTTAGGCGCGGGCCGCCTGACCAGCGGTCTCACTCTCAAGAGGCCTTCCTGGGGGCGCACCGCCTCCGGCGTCCCACGTTCACGCGGGCGGCTGGGACTCCCCCGCACCCTCGCTGACCACGATCTGAGCGACCTGGCGCATGCTCATCCGCCGGTCCATCGACGCCTTCTGGATCCACCGGAACGCCTGCGGCTCGCTCCACCCGTGCTGGGCCATGAGCAGGCCTTTCGCCCGTTCGACGAGCTTGCGGGTCTCCAGCCGGTCCGAGAGCGCGCCGACCTCCTTCTCCAGCGCCGCGATCTCCTCATGGCGGCTGACCGCCATCTCGATCGCGGGGACGAGGTCCCCCTTGGTGAAGGGCTTGACGAGGTAGGCCATGGCGCCCGCGTCCCTTGCCCGCTCCACGAGGTCGCGCTGCGAGAACGCCGTGAGGATGAGGCAGGGGGCGATCCGCTCCGACACGATGCGCTCGGCCGCCGAGATGCCGTCGAGGACCGGCATCTTCACGTCCAGGATCACCAGGTCCGGACGCAGCTCGGCGGCCATCTTGACCGCCGTCTCGCCGTCGCCGGCCTCGCCGACCACGGCGTAGCCGTCCTCTTCGAGCATCTCCTTGAGGTCGAGACGGATCAGTGCCTCGTCTTCCGCGATCACCACTCGCCGCTGCGTACTCACGCACAAGAGGTTACCGATGTCCGCTACATTAGGACCATGCCCGGGTCGGGCCAATCGATCTCCGTTGGAGCTCGACGACCGTCTCCGGCGCCAACCCCGGCCGACCATGTGACGACACCAGCCCCGATAGACCAACCGGCAGAGTCGATGGATTCAAAATCCATTCAGTGTGGGTTCGAATCCCACTCGGGGCACCTTCCCTCCTTGCACCGGCCAGGAAGCCGGGCCGCTGCCCGGCTCACCCGTCGCATGTCCTCGCCACCTGCCGGAAATCAGGCGAGGCTGTCCAGCCAGGCCTGGTGGAGCCGGGCGAACCGGCCGGACTCCGCGATCAGCCGGTGCGGTGGGCCGTCCTCCACGATCCGCCCGCCCTCCATGACGAGCACCCGGTCGGCGATCTCCACCGTCGACAGGCGGTGCGCGATGATCAGCGCGGTCCGGTCGGCCAGGATGGTCCGCAGCGCCCGCTGGACGAGCCGCTCGCTGGGCACGTCGAGGCTGGAGGTGGCCTCGTCGAGGATGAGCACGGCGGGGTCGGCGAGGAACGCCCGGGCGAACGCGACGAGCTGGCGCTGCCCGGCCGACATCCGGCCGCCGCGCTTGCCGACCTGCGTGTCATAGCCCTCCGGCAGGCCGGACACGAACCCGTGGGCGCCGATGGCCTCCACGGCCTCGGCGACCGCCGCCTCCGGCGCGTCCGGGCGCCCGAACCTCACGTTGTCCGAGATCGTCCCGGTGAACAGGAAGTTCTCCTGGGTGACCATGACCACGGCCCTGCGCAGGGCGGCCTCGTCGAGGTCGCGCAGGTCCACCCCGTCGAGCAGGACCCGTCCGGCCACCGGGTCGTGGAACCGGGCGACGAGCTTGGCCAGCGTGGTCTTGCCCGCGCCGGTCGTGCCGACGACGGCCACCGTCTGCCCGGCGGGGATCTCCAGGTCCAGCCGGTGCAGCACCGGCGGCCCCGTGGGGTAGGCGAACTCGACGGCGTCGAACCGCAGCGCGCCGGCGGGCCGCGGCAGCCGGGCGGGACGGCGGGGCTCGGCCACCTCCGGCTTCTCCTCCAGCACGCCCGACAGCTTCTCCAGGGCGGCCCCGGCCGACTGCAGCGTGTTGTAGAACTGGCTGATCTCCTGCATGGGCTCGTAGAACTGGCGCAGGTAGAGCAGGAACGCGGCGAGCACCCCGACGGTCACGGCGCCGTCCAGGGCGAGCCACCCGCCGTAGAGGAGCACCGCGGCGACCGTCACATTGCCGATGATCTTGATGCCCGGCATGAAGAGGGCGACCAGCCACGCCCCCAGGGTGTTGGCCTGGCGGTAGGCCTCGTCGAGCTCCTCGAAGATCTCCTGGTTGCGCGGCTCCCTGCGGAACGCCTGCACCGCCCGGATGCCCGTCATCGACTCGACGAAGTGGACGATGACCAGGGCGACGGCCTCGCGGGACCGGCGGTAGGCGGCGCCCGACCGCCGCCGGAACCAGCGCGTGAAGAGCGACAGGACCGGCAGCGGCACCAGCGCGACCAGGCCGAGGCGCACGTCGAGGACGAGCAGCATCACGGCCGTGCCGCAGAGCGTGAGCACCGCGGTGACCAGGCCGTCGAAGCCCGAGTCGAGCAGCTCGGCGATCGCCTCGACGTCGGAAGTGAGCCGCGAGATCACCCGGCCGGAGGTGTACTTCTCGTGGAACGACAGCGACAGCCGCTGGAAGTGGTCGAAGACCCGGCGGCGCAACTCCAGCAGGACGTCCTGCCCGATCCGCCCGGACATCTGGAGGAACGCCTGGCGGGTGACCGCCTGGATCAGCGCGGCGGCGAGGACGGCGGCGACGATCTCCAGCAGCGTCCCCGGCCCGCCCCCGCGCAGCATCGGGGGGATGCCCGCGTCGATGCCCTCCTTCACCAGGTACGGCAGGGCGAGCCCGGCCCCGTTCGACACCACGATGACGGCCGTCAGCACCGCGATCGCGCGGCGGTGCGGCCGCAGGAGGTCGCCGAGCAGGCGGCGCGAGCGCGACCGCAGCAGGAGGGAGACGCTCTCGGAGATCTGGTCGCGGTCCTCGGCCGCCACCCCCCGCCACGCCTCGGCGGCGGGCGGACCGGCGGCCGTGCCGCGCTCGCCCGCCGCCGTTCCGGCCGGCGGGTTCCCGCCGCCGCGTCCCCTCCGGCTTCCGCCCCGCCCGCTCACCGCAGGGCCTGCTCGGGGTCGGCGTCCTGGGCGAGCAGCGCGCGGTACTCGGGCACCGCCGACAGCAGTTCGGGGTGGCGGCCGACGTCGGTGATCGTGCCGTCCCGGAGCAGCGCCACCCGGTCCGCGAGCAGCACGGTCGACGCCCGGTGCGCGACGACGATGCCGGTCACGTCGGCCAGCACGCGCCGCAGTGCCTCCTCGACCAGGGCCTCGGTCTCCACGTCGAGGGCCGACAGCGTGTCGTCGAGGACGAGCACGCGGGGGCGGCCGAGGATCGCCCGCGCCAGGGCGAGCCGCTGCCGCTGCCCGCCGGAGAGCGACATCCCCTGCTCGCCGATGCGGGTCTCCAGCCCCCAGGGCAGGTCGTACGCGAACGTGGCCTGGGCGATCTCCAGCGCCTCGCGGATCTCCTCGTCGGCGGCGTCCCGCCGGCCGAGCGTGACGTTCTCGCGCACGCTCATCGAGAACAGCGTCGGCTCCTCGAACGCCGTGGCGACCGTCGAACGCAGCGACGGCAGGGACAGGTCGCGCACGTCGTGCCCGTCGATCGTGACCCGCCCCGCGGTGACGTCGCACAGCCGGGGCACGAGCGCGGTCAGCGTCGTCTTGCCCGCCCCGGTCGCGCCGACGACGGCGACCGTCTCCCCCGGGTGGACGTCGAGCCACACGTCGCGCAGAACGGGCCGGCCGCCGCCGGGGTAGCGGAACTCCACGGCCTCGAAGCGGACGTGCCCTCCCGTCCCGGGGGGTGCGGGCGGGAGCACGGCCGGGCCGCCGACGATCGCGGGGGCGGTGTCCATGACCTCGATGACGCGGTCAGCGGAGGTCATGGCCTCCTGGCCCATGGCGAGGATGAACCCCAGCGAGGCGACCGGCCAGACGAGCTGGAGGACCAGCGTGGTGAAGGCGACCAGGGTGCCGAGCGTCAGCGCGCCCGACCCGGCGGCGAGGGCCCCGAGCAGGAGGACAAGCGCGAGCGTGACGTTCGGGACGACCTCCAGGAACGTGAAGAACCGGGCCGCCAGCCGCACCTTCGACAGCGACGTGCGGCGGATGTCGCGGGCGGCGCGGTCGAATCCCTCGTACACGTGGGCCCGCCGCCCGAACGCCTTGACCGTCCGGACGCCCACCGCCGACTCCTCCACGACGGTGGCGAGGTCGCCCTGCTGGTCCTGCACCTGCCGGGAGATGCCGATGTAGCGCCGCTCGAAGCGCAGCGACAGCGCCACGACCGGCAGCGCGGAGGCCGCCACCAGCAGGCCGAGCGGCCAGTGCATGCGCAGCAGCACCACGGTTACGGCGGTGAGCTGGAGGACGTTCATGATCAGGAACAGCACGCCGAAGCCGAGGAACCGGCGGATGGTCGACAGGTCGGTCGTCGCGCGCGACAGCAGCTGGCCCGACTGCCACTCGCCGTGGAAGCTCATCGGCAGGCGCTGCAGGTGGCGGTACAGGTCGTCCCGGATCGCCGTCTCAAGGCCCAGGACGGGGCCGACCTGGGACCAGCGGCGTACGAACGTGAGGACGGCCTCGGCGACGCCGAGACCGAGCGCGAGCAGGCCGAGGGGGAGCAGCGCGCCGCGGTCGCCGTGGGTCACCGGGCCGTCGATGATCTCCTTGCCGACGAGCGGGATGACCGTGCCGGCCGCGATGCCGAGGAAGGCGGCCACCCAGGAGACGACGAGGGCGCGCACGTACGGCCGCAGGTAGGACCTCAGCCGCCACAGCGAGCGCCACGGAAGCCGGTGAGCGCCGGGCCGGAGACCGCCATGGGAAGCCATCGTCGGGCGCAGCGCTCCTCGCCGGGGGTGACAGGATCGGTCGACTCGCTCCTGCCATGCTCGGTCAGACGGGCCGTGCCATCAACCGGTTTTCCCGCGGCGCCGGGGGTGCCAGTTCTCCGCGGCGCCGGGGGCGCCGGGGCGGACCGCCAGGTCAGGGGGCCTGGACGCTGGTGACCGCCGAGCCGATGGTGTGAACCCGAAGGGCGTTGGTGGACCCCATGTTCCCGGGCGGGGAGCCGGCGACGATGACGACCTTGTCGCCCTTCTCGAAGTTGCCGAGCGCGAGCAGGGAGGCCTCCACCTGGCGCACCATGTCGTCGGTGTGGTGCACGAACGGCACCTCGAAGGTCTCCACGCCCCACGTCAGCGCCAGCTGGCCGCGCACCTTCGGGTTGGAGGTGAACGCGAGCAGCGGGATCGACGAACGGTAGCGGGCCAGGCGGCGGGCGGTCTCACCGGACATGGTGAACGCGACCAGCGCCTTCGCCTTGACGATCGCGCCGACCTCGGCGGCCGCGCGGGCGATGGCGCCGCCGGTGGTCTCCGGGAGGCGCTCCAGCCTGTGGGTGGCCTGCAGGGTGGTGCCCTCGGCCGCCACGGCGATGCGGGCCATCGTGGAGACCGACTCCACGGGGTAGGTGCCCACAGAGGTCTCGCCGGACAGCATGACCGCGTCGGCGCCGTCCATGACGGCGTACGCGACGTCGGAGGCCTCGGCGCGGGTGGGGCGGGGGGCGCTCATCATCGAGTCGAGCATCTGCGTCGCCACGATCACCGGGTGGGCCTTCTCCCGGCAGAGCTCGATGATGCGGCGCTGCACGATCGGCACCTGCTCCAGCGGGAGCTCCACGCCCAGGTCGCCCCGGGCCACCATGACGCCGTCGAAGGCGTCGACGATCTCCTCGAGGCAGTCCACGGCCTGCGGCTTCTCGATCTTGGCGAGGACCGGCAGGTGGACGCCCTCCTCCTCCATGATCCCGCGCACGATGGCGGCGTCGTCCGGGGAACGGACGAACGACAGGGCGATCATGTCGAAGCCGGTGCGCAGCGCCCAGCGCAGGTCCTCTTCGTCCTTGTCGGTGAGCGCGGGGGCGCTGACGGCCACACCGGGCAGGTTGAGGCCCTTGTTGTCGGAGATCATCCCGCCGATGACGACGCGGGTGACGACCCGCGGGCCCTCCACCGCGGTGACCTCGAAGCTGAGGCGGCCGTCGTCCACGAGGATCGTGTCGCCCGGCTTGACGTCGCCGGGCAACCCCTCGTAGGTGGTGGAGACGATGTCCCGGTCCCCCGGGACGTCCTCGGTCGTGATGGTGAAGACGTCGCCGTAACCCAGCCGTACAGGACCCTCGGCGAAACGGCCGACGCGGATCTTGGGACCCTGAAGGTCGGCGAGGACGCCCACCGCGCAGCCCAGCTCGTCGGCCGCGTCCCTGACGCGGTCGAGGATCTCCCTGTGCAGCTCGTGGCTGCCGTGCGAGAGGTTGAAGCGGGCCACGTTCATGCCGGCCGTGATCAACTCTCGCAGCCGCTCCGGAGAGGAGGTGGCGGGTCCCAGCGTACAGACGATCTTGGTTCGACGACTCACAAGTCCTACCCTAATTGGTACAGACCACTTGATGTGACGGCACGCGGAGCTGTCGCCCAATGTTCAGACACTTCACGAGATCACGTACGTGCCTTAGCCTTACCGGCCATGGGACGTACCCGCCTGTGGTGTGCGATAGCGACGATCTCGACACTGGCCGGAGCCACCGCGTGCGCAGGCCAGGGTACCCAACAGACCGGCCCGCCGAAGGGTGTTTCGGTCTCGCTCAACCAGTGGCGCAGCGACGAGACGTCCCACTCGATCGAGGTCTCCGTGCGCAACGACACCGACGCCTCCGTGCGCTTCGCCGACGTGCGGCTCGTCACGGCGTCGTTCGCGGCGCTGCCGGCCGAGCCGGTGAACACGACCGTCAAGCGGACTCCCCGAGTCGACCTGCGCATCCCGTACGGCGAGGCGCGCTGCGACCCGGCGCGGATCCCGCAGGTGCGGCCGGCCACGGTGATCGCCCACGTGCAGGTCGGTGACGGGCCGCTCCGTGAGGTCCGGTTCCCCGTCCGGCACCCCGACCCCACGCTGACCGCCCTGGTGAACGCGGAGTGCGGGGCGTTCATCCTGCGGCAGTCGGCGAACGTGACCTTCGGCGACACCTGGACCCGCGAGGGCAGGACGCTGCGCGGGACCGTCGTGGTCACCAGGAAGGGCGGCGACCAGCCGGTGACGATCGACGACCTCGGCGGCACCACCCACTTCAACGTCAGGCCGCTGTCGGGCAGGCGCCGGCCGGTGATCGTGCTCGGCGCGGGCACGCCGGGGCTGGAGATCCCGGTGGAGATCACGCCGGCGCGCTGCGACTGGCACGCCTTCGCCGAGGCGAAGAAGGCCTACCTGTTCCCGGTGTGGGCGACCGTCGGCCGGGGCGAGCGCCACTGGCTCATCGCGACGCCCTCCACCGCGACTCAGGCGACGTTCCTGTCGTACGCGGAGGACGTGTGCGGAGTGGGCGGCGAGACCCCCGGCGCCTGAGGGCCAGGCCGGCCCAGGACAGCGCGACGACGGCGGCCACGGCCAGCCGCACCGCCGTGACGTACTCCCCCGGGTAGACGACGCCCTCGATGTAGGTGTCGATGAAGCCGCCGGGGGCCAGGCCCCGCTCCCCCGCGGCGGCGCGGCCCCAGTTCTCCAGGGCGGTCAGCGGGCATTCGACCACGCCGGTGAGCTGGACCAGCCCCCAGGCGCACACGGCCAGGTGGGGCCAGATCATCCGGGGCCACCGCCAGGCCAGGAAGCCGCCCACGCACATGTACGCGATGACGAGGAAGTGCGCCACCATCGTGGCCTTCCACACCAGCTGATAGATCATGGTCTGCCCTCCCGACGATCCGAGGGTAGGTCCGCCCGGGTCTTCGGGACATCCGCCCGCGTACTCAGATTGCCCCCCGTCGCCGCCGAAGGGGAAGGGGGCCGCAGGCTCGCCGGATCAGGGGTTCGCCGTGGCGGCGCGGGCGGCGTTGACGACGCCCCGGCCGAAGAAGCCGTTGGCCGTCTTGCCGCCTTCGCACAGCTGGGAGCCGTCCGCGCCGTAGTCGTACCGCCGGGGCGACGGGCAGGACTTGGGCGTGGCCGTGGCGTACAGCATCTGCTCGACCTTGGCCGGGTCCATGTACAGGCCGCCCTTGCCGGGCTTGCCGAACCGGCTGATGATGATGGCCGCCACGCCGGTGACGTGGGGAGCGGCCATCGAGGTGCCCTCCAGGTACTGGTAGTACGAGCAGGCGCCGCCGTGGCAGTCGCGCACGACCGCGGAGTCCTTGGGGGCGCCCCGCCCGTCGAGGAGCCCCTGGGCGCGCAGCGCGGCGGCGGGCGCGGCGGCCAGGATCTCCCGGCGCGGGCCGCCGAGGGCGGTGCCGCCGTCGAAGATGTCGCCCCCGGGCGCCGCGATGTCGGTCTGCTCCACGCCGTAGTCGGAGTAGGCGGCCTTGCGCCCGCTCGGGCCGACCGCGGAGACCGAGATGACGCCGTCGATCTCGGCCGGGACGTTGAGGCAGGAGTTGTCGATCGTGCGCTGCCGCTCGGTGCCGAGCGGGTAGTCGGGGCTCGCCGTGTCCTTCTTGGGCCGGCCGAGGTCGCCGCCGCCGTTGCCGATGGCCGTGATCAGCGTGACGCCGCGCGCCCGGGCGTAGGAGAGCGCCCGGCGCATGCCCTCCAGGATCCCCTTCTGCTCCAGCTGGTCGGCGCGCGAGTCCTTCGGGTTGGCGACGCAGTTGAACGTCCAGGGGTCGACGTAGAAGCTCATGTTGACCACGTCCACGCCGACGTCGGCGGCGTAGGTGAGGGCGTCCATCGTGGGCTTGAGGAAGAAGTAGCCGGAGTCGGTGCCCGCCCTGAGGTTCACGAGTGAGACGTCGGGAGCCACCCCGCTGACGCCGATGCCGTTGATCGGCGAGGCGATCGTGCTGGCGACGTGGGTGCCGTGCCCGTCGTCGTCCTCGTCGACGGGGTCCTTGCAGCCAGGGTGCTCGCAGGCGCCGTCGAGTTTCTTGCCGTTGGGGTCCTTCGGCTGGTCGGTCACGAAGTTGCGGCTGAGCGCCCGGTTGAAGTTGGCGGCGATGTCGGGGTGGCGGCCGTCGATTCCGGTGTCGATGACGCCGACGAGGACCTTGTGGCTGCCCCTGGCGGTGGCGTACGAGCCGGTGGGGGTGGCGCCGATCATCCTCATGTCCCACTGGCGGCCGGCCAGCGGGTCGGCGGGCGACAGGCCGGGTGCGCCGGCGGCGTCCAGCGGTGTCGCGGGCGCCTGCGCGGCCGTCCGCTCCCCGTCCGGGGCCCGCAGAACGCCCGGCAGGGATGCCACGGTGCCGACCTGGCGGTCGGGGGTGACCCCGACCACGGAGGGGATGGCTCCCAGACGCTCGGGCGACGACCCCCGCACGACGAGATAGCCGAGCCGGTCGTCGCGTCCGGCGACGACGCCGCCCGCCGCGGCGACGGCCCTCTGGGTGGTGGCCTGGGCGCCACCCGCGTAGAAGACGAGGTACTCACGGACCGGACCGGACGCGGATCCCGTGGCCTTCGGAGCCCCCGTCCCCGGCGTCCCGGATCCCGGAGCCGTGGCCCCCGGTCCCGTGGCCCCCGGCGTGCCGGTTCCCGACGACACCCCGCTCCCCGGCGCGGCCCCGGCCGGCGACCCGGCCGAACAGGCCGGTGCGCCGAGCAGCAGGACCGAGATGAGTGCCCCCGCGAACCGCCCCCGTGCGTCCAACGATCCTCCTCGATCCGGGCTCAGCATCTTTCAGGCAGCCGGGGTGCGCGCGCAACCCGGCCGCCTGAACAGGGATATTCCCGATTTATGCTGATATCGCCCTATGAGGAGGGATACCTTCCGGCTTGGACCAGTGGCCTTCCGGCTCCGGCGAGCGGACGACCGGCGCCGGCGAGCCGCCGGCTCAGACCAGCGGCCGGGCCGTCGGCGGGATGGGGACCGGCAGCGCCGTCTCACCGGTGAGGTAGCGGTCGACCGCGGCCGCCGCCGACCGGCCCTCCGCGATCGCCCACACGATCAGCGACTGCCCCCGGCCCATGTCGCCCGCCGCGTAGACGCCCTCGACGGCCGTCTCGTACGACTTGCCGCGGGCCACGTTGCCCCGGGCGTCGAAGAACGAGGCGGGGTCGTCCGCGAGCGCGGCGAGGTCGTCGAGCAGGGGGCCCTTCTCCGGGCCGAGGAAGCCCATCGCGAGGGTGACGAGCCCGGCCGGGATCTCCCGCTCGGTCCCGGGGATGGGCCGGAAGCCGGTCGAGGGCCCTTCGACGTCGACCAGGCGCAGCGCGCGCACCCTGCCGTCGTCGTCGCCGACGAGCTCGGTGGTGGAGACCGCGTAGACCCGGGAGCCTCCCCCGGCCTCCAGCTCCTCGTGGGCGCTCTCCATCTTGAACAGCATCGGGTACGTCGGCCACGGCTGCGATCCCGGCCGGTCGGCCGGGGGCCTCGGCATGATCTCCAGCTGGGTGACCGACAGGGCGCCCTGGCGGATCGCGGTGCCGACGCAGTCGGCGCCGGTGTCGCCGCCGCCGATCACGATGACGTGCTTGCCCTCGGCGGAGATGGGCGACTCGGCGAGGTCGCCCTGCTGCACCCGGTTGGCCGGCGGGAGGTACTCCATGGCCTGGTGGACGCCGTCGAGCTCGCGCCCGGGCACCGGCAGGTCACGCCAGGCGGTGGCGCCGCCGGCGAGCACGATCGCGTCGAACTCCTCACGGAGCCGGGCGACGGTGACGTCCACGCCCACGTTCACCGAGGTGCGGAACTCGGTGCCCTCGGCCTCCATCTGGGCGAGACGCCGGTCGACGTGCCGCTTCTCCATCTTGAACTCGGGGATGCCGTAGCGGAGCAGCCCGCCGATCCGGTCGGCCCGCTCGAACACGACGACGTCGTGTCCTGCGCGGGTGAGCTGCTGCGCGGCGGCCAGCCCGGCCGGGCCGGAGCCGACGACCGCGACCCGCCTGCCGGTCTTCACGGCGGGAGGCTGGGGGGTGACCCAGCCCTCGGCGAAGGCGCGGTCGATGATCTCGACCTCGACCCGCTTGATCGCGACGGGGTCGGAGTTGATGCCGAGGACGCAGGCGGCCTCGCACGGCGCCGGGCACAGGCGGCCGGTGAACTCGGGGAAGTTGTTCGTCGCGTGCAGCCGCTCGATCGCCTCGCGCCAGTCGTCGCGGTAGACGAGGTCGTTCCATTCGGGGATGAGGTTCCCCAGCGGGCAGCCGTTGTGGCAGAACGGGATGCCGCAGTCCATGCAGCGAGCGGCCTGCTTGGTCAGCGCGGGCGCGGAGAAGTCCTCGTAGACCTCCCGCCAGTCGCGGATGCGCACGTCGATCGGGCGGCGCGCCGGCAGCTCGCGCCCGTGCGTCAGGAAGCCCTTAGGGTCAGCCATCGGTGTACCCCCCTCTTATCCGTGTGCGGAAGTGATGTTCGTGGCGGCCCGGCCGCCGGTGGTCGTCGCGTGCATCGGCGTCACCCGTGGGCGGCGGCCATGACGGCCTCGTCGATGTCGCGGCCCTCGGCCTCGGCGGCGGCCTTGGCCAGCAGGACCCGCTTGTAGTCCGACGGCATGACCTTGGCGAAGCGGGTGACGGCGTCGTCCCACTCGGCCAGCAGCGCCTTGGCCACGGTTGAGCCGGTCTCCGCCAGGTGCCGTTCGACGATGTCGCGGAGGAACTCCACGTCGTCGTCGTCCAGCGCCTCGACCTCGACCATCTCGCGGTTGACCCGCTCCTGCCTCAGGTCGATCACGTACGCGACACCGCCCGACATCCCGGCCGCGAAGTTGCGGCCGGTGGGGCCGAGGACGACGGCCCGGCCGCCGGTCATGTACTCGCAGGCGTGGTCTCCCACGCCCTCGACGACCGCGGTGGCGCCGGAGTTGCGCACGCAGAACCGCTCGCCCACCACGCCCCGGACGAACACCTCGCCCGAGGTGGCGCCGTACAGGCCGACGTTGCCGGAGATCACCTGCGTCTCGGCGGCGAACGGCGCGTCGGGGTGCGGGCGGAGGATCAGCCTGCCGCCGGACAGCCCCTTGCCGAGGTAGTCGTTGGCGTCGCCGGTGAGCCGCAGCGTGATCCCGCGCGGCACGAACGCGCCGAACGAGTTGCCCGCCGACCCGGTGAACGACACGTCGACGGTGTTGTCGGGCAGGCCCTCCCCGCCGTACCGCCTGGTCACCTCATGGCCGAGCATGGTGCCGACCGTGCGGTTGACGTTGCGGATCGGCAGCTCCAGCGTGACCGGGTCGCCGTACTGCAGGGCGCCCTCGGCGAGCTGGATGAGCGTGTTGTCCAGCGCGCGGTCCAGCCCGTGGTCCTGCTCGACGACCTTGCGCAGCGGGGTGCCCTCGGGCAGCTCCGGCCGGTGCAGGATCGGCGACAGGTCGAGCCCGGCGGCCTTCCAGTGGTCGACGGCCTGGGCGGTGTCGAGCAGGTCGGCGCGCCCGATGACCTCGTCGAGCGAGCGGAAGCCGAGCTGGGCCAGGTACTCCCGCACCTCCTGGGCGATGAACTCGAAGAAGTTCACCACGAACTCGGGCTTGCCGGTGAACCGCTTGCGCAGCTCGGGGTTCTGCGTGGCGACGCCGACCGGGCAGGTGTCCAGGTGGCAGACCCGCATCATGACGCAGCCGGAGACGACGAGCGGAGCGGTCGCGAAGCCGTACTCCTCGGCGCCGAGCAGCGCGGCGACGATGACGTCGCGGCCGGTCTTGAGCTGGCCGTCCGCCTGGACGACGATGCGGTCGCGCAGGCCGTTGAGCAGCAGCGTCTGCTGGGTCTCGGCGAGGCCGAGCTCCCAGGGGGTGCCCGCGTGCTTGATCGAGGTCAGCGGCGACGCGCCGGTGCCGCCGTCGTGACCGGAGATCAGCACGACGTCGGCGTGGGCCTTGCTGACCCCGGCCGCCACGGTCCCGACCCCGACCTCGGCCACCAGCTTCACGTGGACGCGGGCGCGCGGGTTGGAGTTCTTCAGGTCGTGGATGAGCTGGGCCAGGTCCTCGATCGAGTAGATGTCGTGGTGCGGCGGCGGCGAGATGAGGCCGACGCCGGGCGTGGAGTGCCGGGTCCTGGCGATCCACGGGTAGACCTTGTGGCCGGGGAGCTGGCCTCCCTCGCCGGGCTTGGCGCCCTGCGCCATCTTGATCTGCAGGTCGTCGGCGTTGACGAGGTACTCGCTGGTGACGCCGAAGCGGCCGGAGGCCACCTGCTTGACGGCGCTGCGCCGCTCGGGGTCGTACAGCCGCTCGGGGTCCTCCCCGCCCTCACCGGTGTTGGACTTGCCGCCGAGCCGGTTCATCGCGATGGCCAGCGTCTCGTGGGCCTCCATCGAGATGGAGCCGTACGACATGGCGCCGGTGGAGAACCGCCTGACGATCGCCTCGACCGGCTCGACCTCCTCCACCGGGATGGCGGGCCCGGCGGGGCGCAGCCCGAACAGCCCGCGCAGCGTCATGAGCTGCTCGGACTGCCCGTCGACGAGCGAGGTGTACTCCTTGAAGATCTCGTACCGGCGGGTGCGCGTCGAGTGCTGGAGCTTGAACACCGTCGTGGGGTTGAACAGGTGCGGCTCGCCCTCGCGGCGCCACTGGTACTCGCCGCCGACCTCCAGGCGCCGGTGCGGGTTCTCCACGCGGGGGTAGGCCTTGCGGTGCCGCTCCAGGGCCTCGCGGGCGAGCTCGTCGAAGCCGATGCCGCCGAGCCTGGAGGTGGTGCCGGTGAAGCACCGCTCGATGACCTCCTCGCCCAGGCCGAGCGCCTCGAAGATCTGCGCGCCGGTGTAGGAGGCGACCGTGGACACGCCCATCTTGGACATGACCTTCAGCACGCCCTTGCCGTACGCCTTGATCAGGTTGCGGACGGCCTTGCGCGGGTCGAGGTCGAGCTCGCCGGTGGCGATCATGTCCTCGACGGTCTCCAGCGCCAGGTAGGGGTTGATCGCGCTGGCGCCGTACCCGATGAGCAGCGCCATGTGGTGGGCCTCACGGGCCTCGCCGGTCTCCAGGACGAGCCCGACCCGGGTGCGGCTCTTCTCACGGATGAGGTGGTGGTGGACCGCGCCGGTCAGCAGCAGCGACGGGATCGGCGCCCGCTCGCGGGAGGACCCGCGGTCGGACAGCACGATGATCCGCGCCCCGTCCCTGATCGCCTGCGAGACCTCCTGGCGGATCTCCTCCAGCCGGCCGACCAGCGCCTGGCCGCCGCCGGCCACGTCGAACAGGCCGGAGACGACGTACGGCTGGAAGCCGGGCAGCGCGCCTTCGTCGTTGATGTGGACGATCTTGGCGAGCTCGTCGTTGTCGATCACCGGGTAGGGCAGGACCAGCCGGCGGCACGAGGCGGGGCCGGGGTCGAGCAGGTTGCGCTCCGGGCCGATCGTCGACTGCAGCGAGGTGACGAGCTCCTCGCGGATGGCGTCCAGCGGAGGATTGGTGACCTGGGCGAACAGCTGGCTGAAGTAGTCGAACAGCAGCCGCGGCCGGTCACTGAGCACGGCCACGGGGGTGTCGGTGCCCATCGAGCCGATCGGCTCGGCGGCGTTCTTCGCCATCGGCGCCAGGATGACGCGCAGCTCCTCCTGCGTGTAGCCGAAGGTCTGCTGCCGCTTGACGAGCGCCTCGTGGGTGGGGTGCTCGTGGTCGCGCTCGGGCAGCTCCTCGAAGCGGACCAGGCCCGCGTGCAGCCACTCGCCGTACGGCTCGGCCGCGGCCAGCTCGGCCTTGATCTCGTCGTCCTCGATGATCTTCCCGAGGGAGGTGTCGATCAGGAACATCTTGCCCGGCTGAAGGCGGCCCTTGCGCACCACCTTGTCCTGGGGGATGTCGGACAGGACGCCCGCCTCGGACGCGAGCACCACCAGGCCGTCGTCGGTGACCCAGAACCGCCCGGGACGCAGGCCGTTGCGGTCGAGCACGGCGCCGACCAGCGTGCCGTCGGAGAAGGTGATCGACGCGGGGCCGTCCCAGGCCTCCATCAGCGTCGAGTGGAACTCG
This sequence comes from Microbispora sp. NPDC049125, assembly GCF_040802045.1. NCBI lineage: Bacteria > Bacillati > Actinomycetota > Actinomycetes > Streptosporangiales > Streptosporangiaceae > Microbispora > Microbispora sp. NPDC049125. Next base: position 100,990 of record NZ_JBEZDW010000020.1, read on the forward strand.
TAGAACGCCCGCCGCGCGGGGTCCATCTCCGTGTGGTTCTCCCACGCCTCGGGGATCATCATCAGCACGGCGTGCGGGAGCGACCGGCCGCCCAGGTGGAGCAGCTCCAGCGTCTCGTCGAACGACGCGGTGTCGGAGCCGTGGGGGTCGCAGATGGGGAACATCCGCTCCAGGCCGCCGGGGGCGCTGCCGCCGGGGATCAGGCCGGTGGCGAGCATCGCCTCCCTGGCCCGCATCCAGTTGCGGTTGCCGCGGACGGTGTTGATCTCGCCGTTGTGCGCGACGTACCGGTACGGGTGGGCCAGCGGCCACGAGGGGAAGGTGTTCGTGGAGAACCGCGAGTGGACCAGCGCGATGGCGGACACGTACCGCTCGTCGGCCAGGTCGGAGAAGAACGGCTCGACCTGGAGCGAGGTCAGCATGCCCTTGTAGACGATCGTCCGGCACGACAGCGAGGCGAAGTAGACGCCGGCGTGGTGCTCGGCGCGCTTGCGGAAGGGGAAGACGAGCCGGTCCAGATCGATGCCGGTCTCACCGTTCGGCGAGCTGACGAACAGCTGCGTGAAGTGCGGCATGACGGCGCGGGCGCTGGCACCGGGGAGGTCGCGGTCGACCGGGAGGTCGCGCCACCCGAGGACCGTGACGCCCTCGTCGACGGCGACCTGCTCGATGAGGCGCACCGCCGCCTCCCGCTCCTGCTCGTCCGTCGGCAGGAACGCGGTCCCGGCGGCGTAGGCGCCCTCGGGCGGCAGCGGGCTCCGCCATCCCTGTTCGGCGAGGACGGCGCGGAAGAAGGCGTCGGGGATCTGTGTGAGGATGCCGGCGCCGTCGCCCGTGTCGGGCTCGCTCCCGCTGGCCCCGCGGTGGTCGAGGTTGCGAAGCGCCGTCAGGGCCTTCGCGACGATGTCGTAGCTGCGACGGCCGGCCACGTCCGCCACCATCGCCACGCCACAGGCGTCGTGCTCGAATCCGGGGTCGTAGAGTCCCTGAGGCTTGGGGAAACCCCCGGGCAGGCCAAGGCGGGCAGCAGGCATGTAGTCACTCCCGTCGTCATCGTCTGCTCGTAACAGAGGGACGACGTTGGCCCTACTGCGGTTGTGGTGAGTGCAGATTACCGCACACTGCCGGAATGGTGCCCCCCCGGTCCGTTCGCGAACCTTCACGGGTTAACACCACGGATACAGTTGCCGCATGGCCGACCATGAGGCGCTCCACGAGTTGCTGGCGAAGGCGGGCGTCGACAGCCTCCGCTACCGGAGGGCCCTCGCGCTGCTCGGCGCCGGCCGCTGGTGGACCCTGGCCGATCTCGTGCGGGAGACCGCGACGTCCCGGCGCGCGATCGAGTCGCTGCTGCGAGTGCTCCCCGTTGAGCACAGCGGCGACCGCGTCCGGATCACGGTCGATCAGCTCAACCGCTATAACGGCGCGGGAGAAGCAGATATTTCGAGCTTCGAGGATCCGGTGGCCGGGGTGGGGGCGGCTGGTGCGTCCGGGGCCGGTGCGTCCGGAGCGGAGGCGGCCGGGACGCATCCCGACGTCCTGGCCCGGCTGGAGACGCTGATCGCCAAGGCCCCCCGGGGGCGGCAGGCGCTCGACCACGTGTCCGCGACGGCCGAGACCGTCCTGCGGCGCGCCCTCCTGCTCGGGCGGCGGTTCTGGCTGCCGGGCGCTCGCCTGCTCTGCGTCGGCGACCACGACCTGACCTCCCTCGCCGTACGGATGCTCCACCCGGAGGTCGAGGTGGCGGTGGCCGACGTCGACGACCGCGTCCTCGGCTACATCGACGCCCAGGACCTCGGCGTCCGCACCCGCTGGGCGGACCTGCGGCTGGGCCTGCCGCCGTCCCTGCGCGGCTGGGGCGACTTGGCGATCACCGACCCGCCGTACACGCCCGAGGGCGTCGGCCTGTTCGCGGCCCGGGCGGCCGAGGGGCTGCGCGACCGTGAGCAGGGCCGGATCTTGGTGGCCTACGGGGCGTCGGAGCGCACGCCCATGCTCGCGCTGAAGGTGCAGAAGGCACTCGGCGAGCTCAACCTGCTCAATGAAGCGATATTTCCGGACTTCAACAGGTATCACGGAGCCGAGGCGATCGGCAGCGCCGCCGACCTCTACGTGCTGCGGCCCACCACGAAGACGTGGCCGGCGATCGCGGCGCGCCTCGACCGGCTCGCCACGGCGATATACACGCACGGGCCGCAGTCCGTGGAGTCCGCCCCCGGGCCGGTGGACGACGTCCCCGACGACGTCACCGCGTTCGAGCCGAGGCTTCTCGCCGGGGACTGGCCGCGCGGGCTGCTGCCGTCCACGCCCCGCGTGCGGCTCGGCACCCTGCTGGCCAAGCCGTACGCCGCCGATCCCGAGCGGGTCGCGATCGCCGTACCCGCGGGGCTCGAGGCCGCGCTGCCCCGCCTCCTGCTGGCGACGCGGGCGCGGCACGTGCGCGTCGTCCTGGCCGAGCCGTACCAGGACCTGCCCGCCCTGGCCGCGTCGCTGTCCCCCGTGTACGGCCTGACCGCCGGCGGCCGGGTGATCGACGCCGTACGGCTCCCGCTCCCACAGGAGGGGGAGGAGCGGGTGATCCGCAGGATCATGGACAGCGCGCACGGCAAGGTCGCCAACACGTGGCGGGAGGCGCTGGCCGAGGTGGCCGGGCTGACCCGCAAGCAGGCGAGGGCGGCGGTCGAGGAGGCCGCACCGTGGGCCGCGGACGTGTCGCCGCTGGAGATGCCGCTCGAACGCCTCACCGGCCTCCCAGCGGCCGTCACCCGCACCCTCGCCACCGTCTGACCACGTCCGATCAGGCGTCTCCCGGCCCTCGCCGCCGTCTGAGCGCGGCCGATCAGGCCGCGGTCACGTGATCATGGCGTGCTCACACGGTCAGGCTGGGTCAACGCGGTCAGGCTGGGTCACGCAGGCGGGGTCACGTGGGCCGGGGGGTGACGGACTGGCCGGCACCTGGCTGACCGGCACCTGGTTGACCGGCACCTGGCTGACTGGCCCCCGGCTCGCTGGGAGCGGGCTCGGACGGCTGGGCGGTGTCGGGCGCCGCCCCCCTCTGCGTGGGAACCGCGGGCAGCCCGGCGACGGCGACGACGCGGCGGAAGACCGCCTTCTCCGCCTCTCTGGCCGCCAGGGCGAGCGTCACGAAGTCGTCGTTCTCCCCCGGCTCGACCCCGTCGGCCCGCCCGACCCACACCAGGCCGGCGTAGTGTCCCATCGCCGTGCCGCTGGCCTCGCTGTACGCCCCGAACCGCACCCTGGCGGACTCCAGCGGAAGCACCCAGCCGCCGGGGTAAAGCGTGGTGAGCCGCTGGACGAGCCCGTCGGCCGCCTGCACATCCGACAGGTTGAGCAGCGTGTACTGCGCGACGTAGACGCCGTCGGGGGTCGTGTAAAGGCCCCGGACGGCCTGGGTGCAGCCCGCCTCGGCCAGCGCCCCGGTCACGTCGGCGCCCCAGACGGCCGCGGCGCAGCTCCCGTCGAGGCGGCTGCCGACCCTCTTGAGGGTGATCTTGCCGGTGGTGAGCGTACGGGGCGCGAACACCTCCTGCGCGGTCAGCGGCGCGGCGTCGGCCTTCCTGTCGGCGATCGGGGCGAACTCCTTGACCGACTTCCATGCCTGGTACGCGGCGGGCCTGCCCTCCCCGATGTCGCTGCCGCTCGCCATCTGGGCGGGCGCCGGCTGTCCCCCCGCGAAGGAGTTGACGATCAAGGTGAGCACGAGCGCGATCGCCAGGACGGCCACCACCGCCCCCGACCATATGAGGATCCGCCGCTGCCGCTCGCTGAGCCCCCATTCGGCCAGCGCCGAATCCGTCCAGCGCTCCGCCGCCGGCACCGCCGACCGGCGCTTGCGCTTCGTCATAGGCCGCTGGCCCCGATGAGGGTGCCCAGCCCCCAGGTCAGCGCCGCCGCGACCGCGCCCACGAGCAGCTGCCGCAGGCCGCTGAACCACCAGCTCCGCGCCGTCACCCGCGAGACGACGGCGCCCGCGCCGAACAGCGCCGCCATCGACACGATCGCGGAGATCCACAGCCCCCGGACGCCGAGCAGGTACGGCAGGAGCGGCACGAGGGCGCCGAAGCTGAACGACAGGAACGAGGAGACGGAGGCGACGACGGGCGAGGGCAGGTCATGCGGGTCGACGCCCAGCTCGGCCCGGGTGTGCACGACGAGCGCCTCCTCGGGATCGCGGGAGATCTGCCGCGCCACCTCTTTGGCGGTGACGGCGTCGACCCCGCGCGCCATGTAGAGCTGGGCGAGCTCGTCCTCCTCGGCTTCGGGATGCCGCTCGATCTCCCGCCGTTCGACGTCGATCTCGGCCAGGGCGAGCTCCCGCTGGCTGGCCACGGAGACGTATTCGCCGCCCGCCATCGAGAACGCCCCGGCGGCCAGGCCCGCCACGCCGGCCAGGGAGATGATCCTGGTGTCGGCCGTGCCGCCCGCGACGCCGGCGATGAGGGCGAAGTTGGAGACCAGGCCGTCCATCGCGCCGAACACCGCCGGCCGCAACCAGCCGCCGTTGACGTCTCGGTGCTGATGATGGATCTCCGCCCGCGCCACCGTTCCGGCCCCCGTTCCGGTGTCCGTCATCGTTGCCCGGCCTCCCGCTCCGGTACGGCTCCCACCTCGCCGCCCGCCTCGGTGCCATCCGGGTCGCCCGGTCCGGCCTCGGTGGCGTCGGACGGCAGGAGGTCGGTCTCGTCGGCCTGCTCCCTGCCGTGCGCCGGGTCGGCCTCGCCGTCGCCGTCGCCGAGCTGGGGGACGCCGCCCACCGGCTCGTCCCCGGTCCGGCCGCGGCTCAGGTAGAAGTACGCCATGGCGCCGAGGAAGATGACGATGGAGGTCCACTGGTTGAGCCGCATGCCGAGGATGTGGTGGGCGGGGTCGACCCGCAGCCCCTCGATCCAGAAACGGCCGACCGTGTAGCCCGCGATGTAGAGGGCGAACACGCGGCCGTGGCGCAGTGAGAAGCGCCGGGCGGCGAGGATGAGGAGCCCGGCGAGGGCCAGATCCCACAGCGATTCGTACAGGAACGTCGGATGGTAGGTCGACACGCCGGGGACGGTGCCGGGACGGCCCGGGTCGATCTCCAGGCCCCAGGGCAGGGTGGTCGGCCCGCCGAACAGCTCCTGGTTGAAGTAGTTGCCGAAGCGGCCGATCGCCTGGGCGACCGCGACTCCGGGAGCGAGCGTGTCGGCCACCGCGGTGAACGAGATGCCGCGGCGGCGGCAGGCGATCCAGACGCCGAGGGCGCCGAGCGCGACCGCGCCCCAGATCCCGAGGCCGCCCTCCCAGATGAACAGGGCGTCGATCGGCCGCTTCTGGGCGCCGGACCCGAAGTAGATCTGCCAGTCGGTGATGACGTGGTACAGGCGTCCGCCGACGAGGCCGAACGGCACGGCCCAGACCGCGAGGTCGGTGACGGTGCCGGGCGCGCCGCCGCGGGCGCGCCAGCGGCGCTCGCCGATCCAGACGGCGACGATGACGCCGAGCACGATGCACAGCGCGTAAGCCCGGATCGGGATCGGTCCGAGATTCCAGACCCCCTGTGACGGGCTGGGAATCGAGGCGAGGAGGGGCATGTCACGTGACGTTACCGCAAGACCGGGCACCCCCGGTCCCGGGCGCCGCGAACGGTCCCGCAACGCCGCTGTGAGCCGCGGCGTCTCCCCGGGGAAGCCGGCTTACGCCCCCGGCCGGCCGGCCCAGGCGGGCATCCGAAAGGAGCGTCGTGAGCACGGCGCGCCGGCCGTCACCCTTCCCAGGCGGCGCGCAATGCCTCCAGGCGGGCCACCAGTTCGCCGATGTCCGGCAGCTCGTCGAGGCTCACCAGCCCCAGCCATTCCAGGCGGCGCACCTGTGAAGGGTCCCGCGCGCCCAGCACGCCGCCGACGAGCGCGGCGACCGTGTCGGTGTCACCGCCGAGCGAGACGGCGTACGGCAGGGCGGCGGCGAGGCCGGGAGTCTCGCGCAGCACGTGGACCACGGCGGCGACCGTCTCGGCGGCGTCCAGCGACACGCCTCCCACCGGAGGGGCCCACCGGCCGGCGGCGGCGTCCCGTACGGCGCCGAGAGGGCCGAGGCGCTCCGCCGCCCAGCCGGCCTCCGCCCCGGCCGCGTCCACGATCTCGCGTGTGGCCGCCCCCTCCATCGCCCAGGAGGCCATCGCCGCGATCACGCACGCGGCTCCCACGGCCTCCGGGGCGAGGTGCGTCGCGACGGCCAGGGTCTCGGCGAGGGTGCGGCGCGTCCCGGGATCGGCGAGCGGGACCGTCCAGCCCACCGGCGGCATGCGCATCGCCGCGCCGTTCGTCGCCCTGTGCGGGCCGGAGGCCGGGAGCCGCTCCCCCGTCGTGAGGAAGTGCTCGACCGCCCGGCGGGTCGTGGGGCCGATCCCCCGCATCGTGGGGGCCGCCTCGGCCAGCCGGGTGAGGAAGCCGAGGGTGGACGGCCGGCCCCCGGCCTCGGCCAGGCACCGTGCGACCAGGGCCATCTGCGCGGTGTCGTCGGACGTGGCCCCCCGGGGCCAGCCCCGGCCGGCGTCGGGCAGCGCCGTGACGGCGACCGCGTCGACACGCTCGGGCGGGGCGCCCTCCCACGGCACTCCGAGCGCGTCGCCGGCCGCGAAGGCGAGCATCGCGCCCTCGATCCTCTCCGCGTCCGTGACCCCGCTCACCCGACCGGCCGTGTCGCTCGTCACCGCGCTCCATTCACCCCGCGGTGTCAGCTCTTGGCGGCGCTGAGCACGGCGTCGCGCAGGGCGCTGGGCGCGAAGGCGGTGTTGGTGTCCATCGGCTTGCCGTCGAGCATGACCGTGGGGGTCCCCTCCAGCTTGAGCGAGCTGATGAGCTGGGCGGAGTTCTGCTGGTGGGCCGCCGAGTTCCGCTGGTCCCGTACGCAGGACTCGAAGCCGGGGGCGGTGACGCCGGCCTCCTTGCCCCACTTGACGAGATCGTCGATGCCGAACCCGCTCGTGGTCTCATCGGGCTGACGCTTGTAGAGGAGGTCGTGGTAGGTCATCCACTGGGCGCCGTCCGTCACGCAGCGGGCCGCCGACGCGGCGCGCAGGGAGTTGGACTTGGTGGGGTCCTGCTGGAAGATCGTGATCATGTGGTAGACGACCTTGGCCTTGCCCTCGGCCGCCAGGTTCTTCAGCGTCGAGCCGCTGGTCTCCTCCAGCTGCTTGCACGCCGGGCACTGGTAGTCCTCGTAGATGTCCACGACGGGCGACGTCACCCCCGCCTTGGCCATCACGACCGACCCGTCCTCCTGGACGGTGATCGGAGCCAGGCCCCCCGCGACCTTCTCCGCCGCGCCCTGCCGCATCGACCACCAGCCGATGGCCACGGCGACGACGGCGACGACGGCGACCGTGATGATCATCGTCATGCGCTTTCGCTGTTCCTGTTTGCGCAGGACCTCACGTTGGGCCGCGATGCGGGCCCTCGCCGCCTCACTCGTCCTTTTGCTCACGAAGCCTCCCCCAGGCCGTGCCGTACTGTTCTCCAGGCCTCCGCCATGGCGCTCACGCCGCGGAGTCCCCGTTCTCCGCCGCGGAGTCGTCGTCGCCGGATCCGGAGGGCCCGGTCAGGCCGAGCGCGGACTCCATGGACAGCCGGCCGGAGGGCTTCACCACGATCCACGCGGCGCAGGCCAGCAGCCCGACGTCGCGCATCAGCTCCCAGAAGTACGTGGGCTCCCGGCCGGCGGCCAGCGGGCCGCCGCCGCCGAAGCAGCCGCAGTCGATCCGCAGCCCCCGGGCCCACGCCGACCCGATGCCGACGATGAAAGCGATCATGAGCAGCCCGGAGACCACCCCCGCCACCCGGGTGAACAGGCCGACGGCGAGCAGCACCCCGACGATGATCTCGAGGACGGGAAGGCCGTACCCGACGACCTGGGCGACGGAGTCAGGGAGCAGCTGGTAGCCGCGGACCGCCTGCACCGAGAGGGCGGGCGCCCCGATCTTCAGCGCGCCGGCCGCGACAAGCACAGCGGCGAGGATCAGCCGCGCGGCCGTCGTCACCCACGAGAGCGCCGGTTTCTCGGACTGTAACCGCTCGGACACCGAAGTGCCGGATGCCAACTGAACCATTGTCTCTCCGCCCGGTTTGGCTACAACGACAGAACAGTACCGGGACCACAGCTCACCATGTGGCTGATAAGAGCATGGTAAGACGCGTCCTTCCGCCTCTCGGCGGCGGGACCGGAGGAGAACAGCCCGCGGGGCGGCTCAGCGCCGCACGCCCCGGGCGAGTTCGCCGGCGAGGTCGCGCACGGCCGACAGGCCCGACGCCTCGTCGGCGGCGTCGAGGAGCCGCCGGATGAAGGCCGAGCCGACGATGACCCCGTCGGCGTACGCCGCGACCTCGGCGGCCTGCGCGCCGGTGCCCACGCCGAGCCCGACGCAGACGGGCAGGTCGGTGTGCGCCCGGGTCCGCTTGACCAGGCCCTCGGCGGCGGCGCCGACCGACTCCCTCGCGCCGGTCACGCCCATCAGCGAGGCGGCGTACACGAACCCGGTGCAGCAGCGCGCGACCCGGTCGATCCGCTCGTCCGGCGAGCTGGGCGCGACGAGGAAGACGGTGTCGATGCCGGCCTCCTCGCTCGCCTCCAGCCAGGGCTGCGACTCCTCGGGGGTCAGGTCGGGCGTGATGGTCCCCACGCCGCCGGCCGAGGCGAGGTCACGGGCGAAACGCTCGGCGCCGTACCGGTCGATCGGGTTCCAGTACGTCATGACGAGCGTCGCCGCCCCCGACGCGGCCACACCCTCCACCGTGCGGAAGACGTCGGCGATGCGGGTGCCGTTGCTCAGCGACCGGTGCACCGCGTCCTGGATGGTCGGGCCGTCCATGAGCGGGTCGGAGTACGGCAGCCCGATCTCGATCACGTCGCAGCCGGCCTCGACCATGGCGGTCGCGGCGGCCACGCCGCCGTCCTTCGTCGGGAAGCCGGCGGGCAGGTAGCCGATCAGCGCGGCCCTGTCCTCGGCACGCGCCTTGTCGAACACCGCTTGGAGAGTCGTCATCGAGTTGCCTTATCGGATGGCGGAGCGGATGGCTCAGAGGTTGAAGTACTTCATCGCGGTGCCCATGTCCTTGTCGCCGCGGCCGGAGAGGTTCACCAGGATGGTGGCCTCGGGGCCGAGCTCCCGGCCGAGCCGCAGGGCGCCCGCGAGCGCGTGCGACGACTCGATGGCCGGGATGATGCCCTCGGTGCGGGCGAGCAGGGCGAAGGCCTCCATCGCCTCGGCGTCGGTCACGCCGTGGTAGGCGGCCCGGCCGGAGTCCTTCAGCCACGCGTGCTCGGGGCCGACGCCCGGATAGTCGAGCCCGGCCGAGATCGAGTGGGACTCGATCGTCTGTCCCTCGTCGTCCTGGAGGACGTAGGTGCGGGCGCCGTGGAGCACGCCGATGCTGCCCTCCGTGAGGGTCAGCGCGTGCTCGCCGGTCTCGACGCCGCGTCCGCCCGCCTCGTAGCCGTGCAGCTGGACGCCGGGGTCGTTGATGAACGCGTGGAAGATGCCGATCGCGTTGGAGCCCCCGCCGACGGCGGCCGCGACGGCGTCGGGCAGGCGGCCGGTGAGCTCCAGGATCTGCCGGCGCGCCTCCACCCCGATGATGCGGGCGAAGTCGCGGACGATCTCCGGGAACGGGTGCGGGCCGGCGACCGTACCGAACAGGTAGTGCGTGTGGTCGACGTTGGTGACCCAGTCGCGGAACGCCTCGTTGATGGCGTCCTTGAGGGTCTGGCTGCCGTTGGTGACCGGGACGACCGTCGCGCCCAGCAGCTTCATCCTGGCGACGTTGAGCGCCTGGCGCTCGCAGTCGACGGCGCCCATGTAGATGACGCACTCCAGGCCCATCAGCGCGGCCGCCGTCGCGGTGGCGACGCCGTGCTGGCCCGCGCCGGTCTCGGCGATCACCCGGTGCTTGCCGAGCCGCTTGGTCAGCAGCGCCTGCCCGAGCACGTTGTTGATCTTGTGGGCGCCGGTGTGGGTCAGGTCCTCGCGCTTGAGGACGATCCGCGCGCCACCCGCCTCCCGGGCGAAGCGCGGCACCTCGGTGAGGGTGGTGGGCCGGCCGGCGTAGGTACGCAGCAGGTGGTCGAACTCCCGGATGAAGCTGAGATCGTTCTTGGCCTTGTCGTACTCCGCGGCCACCTCGTCGAGCGCCGGGATCAGCGCCTCCGGCACGTAGCGTCCGCCGAACACGCCGAACTTGCCGACGACGTCCGGGTCGTCGCCGTAGACGCCGTTGCCGGCCAGGTCGGCGGAGGTGAGCAGGGTGCCTTCCGTCGCGGTCACACGATCTCCTTGGCTAGCGCTCCGGTTCACTTCTCTGAGCCCGTGTCCTGCCGGGAGGCCGGGTGGGCGCCGGCCGTGACCAGGTCGTTGACCGCGGCCTTCGGATCCCTGCCGGTGACCAGGCTCTCGCCCACCAGCACCGCGTCGGCCCCGGCCCGCGCGTACGCGAGCAGGTCATGCGGACCCCGTACCCCGGATTCGGCGATCTTTATTACGCCGTCGGGCACTTTGGGCGCCAGCTTGGCGAACACCTCACGGTCGATCTCCAAGGTCTTGAGGTCGCGCGCGTTGACGCCGATGACCCGCGCCCCGGCGTCGACCGCCCGAGAGAGCTCCTCCTCGGTGTGCACTTCGACCAGCGGGGTGAGGCCGATCGACTCCGCCCGCTCGATGAGCGACACCAGCGCCTGCTGGTCGAGGGCCGCGACGATCAGCAGGGCCAGGTCCGCGCCGTACGCGCGGGCCTCCCACAGCTGGTAGGAGGTGACGATGAAGTCCTTGCGCAGGATGGGGACGTCGACCACGGCCCGCACGGCCGCCAGGTCGTCGAGGGTCCCGCCGAACCTGCGCCGCTCGGTCAGCACGCTGATGACGTGGGCGCCGCCCGCCTCGTAGTCGGCGGCGAGCGCCGCGGGGTCGGCGATGGCGGCGAGCGCGCCCTTGGAGGGGCTCGACCGCTTCACCTCGGCGATCACGGAGACCCGGTCGCCGCCGAGCGCCGCGTACGCGTCGCGCGGATCCTGAGCCCTTGAGGCCTTCCGCTTGAGCTCGTCGATAGACACGGACTTCTGCCTGTCTTCGAGATCCTCCCGCACACCCAGGATGATGTCCTCGAGAACACTCACGCGCCCTCCTCGCCTTCGGCTTGGAGCTCGCGTGAAAAACCTGTCCGCTCGCTCACGCGTAAGGATCCCTCCGGTCGGCTGCTCTCCGAGTGTTGCCCTGCGATGGTATCGGCCCGTCTCGCGTCGCTCACCCACCGGGTCACGTCACGGTGCAAGGGAATGCCCGAAAGGTGTATTACGTACCACCCAAAAAACGATCATAATCGCGAGGAGTCCCCAGAGGTAGCCGGGACGCGCGAGGCTCGTCCGCATAGGCCGTCCGTTCCATGATCGTGCCGCCCAGCGCGCCCACAGGAAGACCACGAACGGGATCATGGCGACGGTGAGCGGATTCGAACCGAGCGAGCCGAGCACGTCGGCGTGTCCCAGCGCGTGCACCGCCCGCAGCGTGCCGCAGCCCGGGCAGTAGAACCCGGTGACGGCGAAGAAGGGGCAGACCGGGTAGTGCCCCGGCTGGTTGGGGTCCACGACGCCGACGTACGCGAACCCGGCGGCGGCGACGGCCGCCACGCCGGCGGGCGCGAGCATGGACCGCAGCCGGCCCCCCGGGGGCCGCTCCGCCGTCTCCATGCCGGTCGGTCTCATCGTCCCGGTCCAGCGGCGGCCCGGCGCGCTAGTAGCCGATGCCCGTGGTCGAGGTGCCGACCGCCGAGAGTATGCCCAGCCAGACGACCGCCAGGAGGATCCACGCGGCGATCGCGATATACGACACGATCAGGCCGGCGACCGCCATGCCGTGCCCCTGCTCGCCGGTCCGCTTTATCTGGCTGATGGCGACGTGGCCCAGGATGACGCCGAGCACCGCGGTGAAGCCGCACACGACCAGGCCGACGATGCCCATGATCAGCGACGTGATGGCCATGCCGTTCGTCCCCGGCGCCTGCGGGGGGTAGCCGTACGGACCCTGCGGCGGGTAGCCGTACCCGGCGGGCGGCGGGTAGGACCCCTCTTGGGGCGCCCCGTAATTCCTCGGGTCGCCCGGGTCGTTTCCGTAGCTCATCGGGTCTCCTGTGGGATGATCGGCGTCGCCGTGAAGCCTAGCGACAACCATCCCTATCGTCGGGCAAACATTTTGTTTGTGGGAGATTCGTAACCTCAGGTGGGAGCGATCCAACGGGGTCGCCGGCCCGCCGTCAGGGGCGGGGCCCGGCCGTGGGGTCGTCACCTTCGTCGAGGGCGTCCCACAGCGCCCTCTCACCCGTCACCGGGGCCCCTTCGCGCCTCCCTGGCCCCATGCCTGTTCGGCTGCCGCGTGCCGGACGGTCGTAGCGGCTCGACATGCCGGGCCACCGCCCGCCCGCGACCGCCGCGACCACGCCCGCGATCACCAGGACGAGCGCGCCCGCCATGGCCGCGACCGGCCACGCCCAGGCCACCGATTGGGCGGCGGCCGCTCCCCCGGTGGAGATCATCGCGGTCGTGACGTGCTCGTGCGCCGTGCCGGTGATCGCCTCCGGCCGCGTGCCGTTCCACGCCCCGGCCAGGGCCACCGCCCCGCAGAGGGAGATCACCACGCCGATCAGCCGCCGGGCGGCTCCACTCGCGGCCAGCACGGCCGCCGCCGCGGCCAGCGCGGCCAGCACCGCCGGCGTGAGCGAGGCGACCAGGTCGGTGCCTGACAGCGGCACCGTCCCCGCGCCGATGGGGCCGGTATGCGCGGGGAACCTCACCGTGGCCCACGTCCGGCCCGCGGCCAGCAAGGTCACACCGGCGGCTGCCGCGCAGGCGCTCAGCCACGCCACCAGGGACCGCCGCGCCGTACGGCCGGCGCCTGGCGCCGAGCCGGGCGTCCCGGCCGAGCCGGTGGCGGGCGGCTCTCCGGTCCCGGGCGCTGTGGACGGCCCTTCGGGCATGGAGGGCATGGAAGGCATGGAGGGCATGGAGGGCATGGAAGGCGTGGGCGGCGTTGGCGGCCCTGCCGGCGACGCGCCGGTGGAGCCGCCGCCGTGGCCGTTCATGCGGGAGCGCTCACTTCGAGCGGGCCGGCGTCGAAGCAGGTGCGGTCGCCCGTGTGGCAGGCGGCTCCGACCTGGTCGACCTTCAGCAGGATCGTGTCGCCGTCGCAGTCGAGCGCGGCGTGCCTCACCCACTGGACGTGGCCGGAGGTGTCGCCCTTCACCCAGTACTCCCCACGGCTGCGGGACCAGTAGGTCGCCCGGCCCGTGGTCAGCGTGCGGTGCAGCGCCTCGTCGTCCATCCAGGCGAGCATGAGCACCTCACCCGTGTCGTACTGCTGGACGATCGCGGGCAGCAAGCCGTCGGCAGTGAGCTTGAGGCGTCCGGCGATCTTCGAATCGAGGGCCACGGCCTCATTCTGCCGCAGCCGGCGCCCCCATGCTCCCCGCACCCCTGGTCACCCCGCTAGGACGTCACTCCGGAGGTCCAGGAGGCGTAGAGGTCGGCGTACACGCCGGGCTCCTCGACCAGGGCGGCGTGCGGGCCGCGCTGGACGATCCGCCCGTGCTGGAAGACGAGCACCTCGTCGGCCGCCTGGGCCGTCGACAGACGGTGGGCGATCGACACGGCCGTCCGGCCGCGGGTGACCCCGTCGAGGGCACGCGCGAGCCGCACCTCCGTGGCGGGGTCGACGGCGGAGGTGGCCTCGTCGAGCAGCAGCAGGTCGGGATCGGCCAGGTAGGCGCGGGCCAGCGCGACGAGCTGACGCTCCCCCGCCGACAGCGACTCGCCGCGCTGGCCGACCGGCGTGTCCAGGCCCGCCGGCAGCCCCTCCAGCCAGTCGGCCAGGCCCAGCTCGGTCAGGGCCAGCCGGACGTCGCCGTCGCTCGCCGAGGGCAGGCCGAAGCGGATGTTGTCGGCCAGTGAGGAGTCGAACAGGAAGCCGTCCTGGGGGACCATCACGACCCGCTCCCGCAGCGAGGAGAAGCGCACCTTCCGCAGGTCGACCCCGTCCATCAGGATCTGACCGGACGTGGGGTCCATGAGCCGGGTCAGCAGCTTGGCGAACGTCGTCTTGCCCGACCCGGTCTCCCCCACGACCGCGACCCGCGTGCGCGGCGCGATCTCCACCGACACGTCGTGCAGGACAGGCGGGCCGCCGGGGTAGGCGAAGCCGACGGAGTCGAACCTGACCGAGATCGGGCCCCGCGGCAGCGTCGCCCCGTCAACCGGGTCCGCGACGTCGGCGGGGGTGTCGAGCACGCCCAGGATGCGCCGCCATCCGGCGACCGCGTTCTGCGCCTCGTTGAGCACCTCGGTCGCCGTCTGCAGCGGGCTGATGAACAGGGTGATCAGGAACAGGAACGCGACGAGCCGCCCGGCGGTGATCGAGCCGCCGGCGCCGAGCGCGACCCCGGCGACCACCACGAGGGCGACGGCGACGGAGGCGACCAGCTCGGTGACGGGGAAGGTGAACCCGATCGTCATCTGCGCCCGCGTCTGCGCCGCGCGCTGGGCCTCCACGGCGCCGTCGACCCGCTCCGCCGTGCGGTCCTGCGCGCCGTACGCCTTGATCACCGCGCTGCCGACGACCGACTCGCTGACGGCGGCGAGGACGTCGCCGGTCCGCTCCCGCACCCGGGTGTACGCCCGGGCGACCATGCGCTGGAACCGGGGCAGGGCCACGACCAGCGGCAGGAAGCAGGCCCAGACGATGAGCGTGAGCTGCCAGGAGTAGACGGCCATCAGCACGGTGGCGACCAGGAGCTGCCCCACGGCCACGATCACCATGAGCCCGCCCCACTGCATGAACGTGCTGATCTGGTCGACGTCGCCGGTGACCCGGGACACCAGCGCGCCGCGCCGTTCGCTGTTCTGGGTCAGCACCGACAGGTCGTGCACGTGCCGGAAGCCCTTGCCGCGCAGCGTGGCCAGGCCGGACTCGGTGGAGCGGTAGAGCCGGATGTTCATCAGGTAGCCGCACGCGGCGGTGAGCAGGACGGCGACCGCGCACAGGAAGATCGCGTCTCTGATGAAGCCGACGTCCGGGGCGCCGCCGCCCAGCCCGCGGTCGATCACCTGCTGCACCGCCACGGGCACGACGACCTTGCCGAGCGTGGCCAGCACGGCCAGGGCGAGCGTTCCCCACAGCCCCCGGCGGAACTCCGGCGACAGGCGCAGGCCCTGCCGGAAGGTCTCCAGCGCCGACCGGTCCGCCGCACGCAGGCCGCCGGTCTCCGCCTTCACGTCTGTCACGGCGCTCACGCCACGACCTCCTCGTCGGTGTCGAGCGCGGCCCGCTCGGCCTCTTCGCGTTCGTACGCGGTGACCAGGTCGCGGTAGCCGTCGCAGCGGGCCAGCAACTCTTCGTGGGAGCCGTGGTCGGCGACCCGTCCGTGCTCCAGGTAGACCACCTCGTCGGCGAGCGCGATCGTCGCCATCCGGTAGGCGACCACGATCACCGTGGACTCGGCCGTGCCGTCCCGCAGGCCGTACAGGATCCGCTTCTCGACCTGGGAGTCGACGCTGGAGGTGGCGTCGTCGAGGATCAGCAGGCGCGGCCGCCGCACGAGGGCGCGGGCCAGCGCGACCCGCTGCCGCTGGCCGCCCGACAGCGTCGCGCCGCGCTCGCCGACGTGCGTGTCCAGCCCGGACGGCAGCGCGCTGACGAAGCCGTCGGCCTGTGCCAGCCGCAGCGCCTCCCACACCGTCTCGTCCGGCACGTCCAGGCCGAGCGTGATGTTGCCGCGGACCGTGTCGTCGAAGAGGAAGGTCTGCTGGAGCACCAGCGCCACCGACGCGCTCACCGCGCCCTCGGCGGCGTCCCTCAGGTCGGTCCCGTCGACCCGGACGGCGCCGGTGTCGGGGTCGATGAGGCGGCCGAGCAGCTGGGTGAGCGTGGACTTGCCCGCTCCCGTGGGCCCGACGATCGCGACGGTGCGTCCCGGCGCGACCGTGAACGTCACGTCCTTCAGCACCGGCGCGGCGGGGTCGTAGCCGTATCCGACGTGGTCCGCCTCGACTCCGGCCGGGACGGTGCCGTCCGTGGCCCCGTCCGTGGCCCCGTCCGTGGCGCCGAGGGCCGCGGTGCCGTACTCCATGGACCCCGTCGCGTCGAGGACGTCGCGGACGCGGGTCCAGCCGACGACGCTGCGCGGCAGCTCGGCGAGCACCCAGCCGAGCGCGCGGATCGGGAAGGCGAGCAGGGTGAACAGGTAGGCCACCTGGATCAGGTCGCCGGCCGCGACGCCGCCCGACTCCAGCCGTACGGAGCCGACGAGCAGGACGGCCAGCACGCCGAGCGTGGGCAGCGCCTCCAGCAGCGGGTCGAACAGGCCGCGGACCCGGCCGACGGCGATGTTCGCGTCGCGCAGCTCGTCGGCCCTCGCCTGGAAGCGGGCGGCCTCGGCGTCCTCGCGGCCGAGCGTCTTGACCACCAGCGCGCCGTCGAAGCTCTCGTGCGCGACCTCGCTCACCTCCGCCCGGAGCTGCTGGGCCCGCATCGCGAGAGGTGACAGCTTGCGCTGGTAGACGAAGTTGAGCACGGCCACGGCCGGGAAGATCAGGAAGCCCACGACCGCGAGGACCGGGTCGACGAGCACGATGGCCGCCGCGGCGGTGACCAGCATGACGATCACGCCCACGGCCATCGGCAGGGGGGCCAGCGGAGCCCAGGCCGCCTCGACGTCGGAGTTGGCGTTCGACAGCAGCTGCCCGGTGGGGTGCCGGTGGTGCCAGGCGAGCGGCAGCCGCAGGTACTGCCGGGTGACCGCGCGCCGTGAGCGGGCCTGCATGCGGTACTGCATCATCCCGGCGAGGATGCGGCGTCCCATGACGCCGGCCGCCTTGAGCACGGCGACGCCGACGATGAACAGCGCCGCCACGGTGAGCGTGCCGGTGCTCACCTCGCCGGCGCGGAACGCCGGCAGCACCGCGTGGTCGGTGGCCCATCCGAGGGCCCACGACGACACGACGGTCATCGTGCCGTAGACCGCGCTGGCCAGGACGGCGGCGGTGAAGATCCGGGGCTCGGCGCGTATCGCGACGCCGATGACCCGCATACCTTGGATCATGACGGAGCCGCCGGGACGCGCGGGGGACTGCTTCGTCGGCTTCGTCGGCACGCGGTGCGTTCCTCTCGGTCGGTGACTTGCCTGGACCGCTCGTGTCGAGCGCCCGGACGGGACGCTACCCGCCGGGTACGCCTCCCGGATCGGCCACCAGGCCGACCCTGGACCAAGCCTTTGGTCCTAGATACTCCCTATCATCCTGATCAAGTGGTTTATTCCTTCACGCGCGCCGCCGCTCCTCCGGGCGCCACAGCCCGATGCCGCCGGACTGTGACAGAGGCGGACGGCATAGGGTGATCGCGTGACACACGCCCGCGACGAGCGCGCCGCGCTCTGCGACCTGCTCGACGAGCTCGGCCCCGGCGCGCCCACCCTGTGCGAGGGATGGGCGACCGAGGATCTCACCGCCCATCTCGTGCTCCGCGAGCGCCGACCCGACGCCGCGGGAGGCATCCTGCTCCCCTTCCTCGCGGGCTACACCGGCTCGGTCCAGGAGAGCCTCAAGCGGCGGCATCCCTTCCCCGAGCTCGTCCGCCTCGTACGGCAGGGCCCGCCCAGGTGGTCGCCGTACGGGCTGGTCCCCGGTCTCGACGAGGCGGTGAACACGATGGAGCTTTTCGTCCACCACGAGGACGTCCGCCGTGCGCGGCCGGGCTGGGAGCCGCGGACGCTGCCGGGCGGCCTGGAGGACACGCTCTGGAAGCGGGTCAGCGCCGGCGCCCGCCTGTTCCTGCGCCGGTCCCCCGTCGGCGTGGTGCTCCGCCGCGCGGACGGCGGGGGGACACCAGGCGGCGCGGGCCGGACGGAGAGCAAGCCGGTGGGCAGGACGGCCGAGCCGATGGTCGTGGTGACGGGGCGGCCCTCCGAGCTGGTGCTGTTCGCGTTCGGCCGGGGAGACCACGCCAGAGTGACCTTCGAAGGGGACGCCGGGGCGGTCGCCCGGCTGCGGGAGACCGGTTTCGGCATGTGACCTGAGGCGCCAGATCTCGGCGAATCGCCACGTATTACCTGTGCTTTGGGGCAGCATGTGGTCAGCGCGCACGACGTTTGGAGCCCCCGATGAACACCAAAAAGGTGCTGACCTATCTGGTCGTCGCATTCGTCATCTTCTACCTGTTCACGCAGCCGGCGAACGCCGCGAACGCGGTCAAGAGCGTGTTCGGCGGCGTCACCACCGGGGCCGAACGCCTGGCGGCGTTCTTCACGTCGCTCGCTTCCTGACCGCGCGGCGGCGCGTCTCAGACAGCGAGCGGAACGGGCTCGTGGCCTCCTGGCTAGTTATGATCATTCCTGTCGCCGGGTACAAACAACCGGGATACCGACCGCAGGAGGCCCCCCAATGCAGGTCAAGAAGGTTCTAACGTACGCGGCGATCGCGTTCGTGATCTTCTACCTCTACAACCAGCCACAGGCCGCCGCCGGCGCTGTGAAGGGTGTGTTCGGCACGGTCAGCACTGGTGCCAACCGGCTGGCGACCTTCTTCACATCGGTGCTGAGGTGATGTGACGCCCTGATGGGGCCCCGCCGGCAGCGTCGCCGGCGGTGTGGCGCCACTTCCTCTTCTTCCTCTTCCTTCCTCCGCCCCGCCGTGTTACGCAGGCAGGATGAGAGACCGCCACGGCGCCGCCGATCCCTCCCAGCTCGACCCGGCGGCCAGGCGGGTCCTCGAACGCGTCGAAGTCGACCGCGTGGAACTGGTCCGCTTCCTGTACGCCGACCACGGTGGAGTGATCCGGGGCAAGGCAGCCGGCAGGCGCCGCCTCGCCGACCGGCTGGGCACGGGCATCGGCCACACGGTGGCGATGATGGCGATGTCGATGCTCGACCACCTGCAACCGGTGGAGGGCATGGGACCGGTGGGCGAGGTCCGCATCGTCCCCGATCCCGCGACGTTCGTGCCGTTGCCGTACGCTCCGGGCGCGGCGGCGATGGTGTCCGACCTCCGTCAGATCGACGGGAGCCCGTGGGCGGCGTGCCCGCGCACCTTCCTCAAGGACGCCGTCGCGGCCCTCGAAGCGGAGGGCTACGCGCTGGTCGCCGCGTTCGAGCCGGAGTTCACCCTCGGCCGTCGCCTGCCCGACCCGGCGGGCGGCCCCGACCGGCTCGTCCCCGTCGACGACAGCCTGTGCTACGCGACCACCGGATTCGACATCGCCCATGACTACACCATGCGGCTGGTGCGGGCGATGGAGGACCAGGGGCTGCTCGTCGAGCACTACCACCCGGAGCTGGGGGCCGGTCAGCAGGAGCTGTCCATCCGGCCCGCCACAGCCCTCAAGGCCGCCGACAACCACGTCCTCTACCGGGAAACCGTCAGGGGCGTCGCGTTCCGCATGGCGATGTGGGCCAGCCTCGCGCCCAAGCCGATCCCCGGCCAGGCGGGCAACGGCGCCCACCTCCACGTGTCCCTCTGGGATCCCGCGCTGGAGCGGAACCTGTTCGCCGACGGGAACGGCGGGATGTCCGGGCTCGCGCGGGGGTTCGTCGCCGGGATCCTCGACCACCTGCCCGGTCTGGCCGCGCTGTCCTGCGCCAGCGTCAACAGCTACCGGCGGCTGGAGCCGCGGTCGTGGGCCGGCGCGTACCGCTGCTACGGCGTCGACAACCGCGAAGCGGCCGTGCGGCTCTGCTCGCCGATGGCGGGCCACGTCGAGACGTCGGCCAACCTGGAGATCAAGACCTCCGACTCCACGGCCAACCCCTATCTCAGCCTGGGCGCGGTCATCCATGCCGGCCTGGACGGGATCCGCCGGGGGCTCGACCCCGGAGAGCCGGTGACGGTCGATCCCGCCACGCTGACCGACCGGGAGCGCGCCCGCCTGGGCGTCGATCGCCTGCCCGCCTCGCTCGGGGAGGCCCTCGACGCGCTGGAGGCCGACGAGCTGCTCATGGAGGCGCTCGGCCCGCTGCGCCGCGACGCCTACCTGGCCGTGAAGCGCTCCGAGGTGGCCGACTTCGCCGCCGAGGACGAGGCCTTCGAGACCTTCCAGCACTTCCGGGTGTTCTGACCGCCGCAGCCGCGCATCACGTCACAGAGCGTCACGGGGCGTCACAGGGCGTAGGGGCCGAACCTCGCCCACGCGACGACGACGGCCAGGATCAGCAGCACGATGTTGAAGACGATGGGCTTGGACTCCTTGCGGCGGCCGTGAACGACGATGGCGCCGATCATCATCAGGGCCAGCCCGGTCGCGGCGAGCGGCGTGAGCACGGTCGCGACGCCGGTCAGGCCGGGGACGATCAACCCGATCACGGCGAGCACCTCCAGCCCGCCGATGACCTTGAGCATCGGCTCGGAGAAGTCCTCCGTCCAGGCCATCTGAGGATTGGCGACGAGCTTCGCCTTCGGCTGCAGCAGCTTGTTGGCACCCGCGCCGAGGAAGAGCAACGCGAGCACGATCTGCAGCACCCAGACGACGACGTTCATCGATCTCTCCTGAAACTTGAAGGTTCAAGAAGGCTAGGGGCAAGATAATTGTCGCGTCAAGTTTTTCCGGGGTCGTGAGATTGGCGTCCGAGATGTTGGTACGTTTTAATCAGGTCCCATGGCCCCGGTGAGCATCAAGGAGGTCGCGGCCCGCGCCGGCGTCTCTCCCGGCACGGTCTCCAACGTGCTGAACCGCCCTGAGAAGGTCGCCCCGCCGACCCGGGAGCGGGTGGAGCGGGCGGTGCGCGAGCTCGGCTTCGTCCGGCACGGCTCAGCGTCGTCCCTGCGCGCCGGGCACAGCCGCACCATCGGGCTGTCGGTCATCGACATCGGCAACCCGTTCTTCACCGACATCGCCGCGGGCGTGGAGGAGGTGGCGAGCGAGCTGGGCTACGCGGTGATCCTCGGCAACTCGGCCGGCGACCTGTCCAAGGAGGAGCGCAACCTGCTCGTGCTGGCCGAGCAGCGGGTGCGCGGCGTGCTGATCACGCCCTCGGGTGAGGACCCCGCGCCGCTGGAGCGGATCCGCGAACGCGGAATCCACCTCGTGCTCGTCGACCACCCCGCCCACCGGCACGACCAGTGCTCGGTCGCGGTCAACGACGTGGCCGGCGGCTCCATGGCCGTGGCCCACCTGCTCGGGCGGGGCGCCCGCAGGCTCGCGTACGTGAGCGGGCCGCTGTCGATCCGCCAGTGCCAGGACCGGCTGGCCGGCGCCCGCCAGGCCGTACGGCAGGCCGGCCTGGACCCGGCCGTGGCGCTGACCGAGCTGTCGTTGCCGGCGCTGAACGCCCGCTACGGGCAGCAGGCGGCCGCCGAGCTGCTGGGCTCCGGGCTGCCTGACGCGGTGTTCTGCGCCAACGACCTGCTGGCGCTCGGCCTGCTGCGGGGCCTGCTGCAGGCGGGTGTGCGGGTCCCTGACGACGTGGCGCTGATCGGGTACGACGACATCGATTTCGCCGCGGCCTCGGCGGTGTCGCTCAGCTCGATCCGCCAGCCGACCCACCGGCTCGGCCGGATCGCCACCCGGCTTCTGCTCGACGAGTGCGACAACCCCGCGGGACACGTGCATCAGCAGATCATGTTCCAGCCGGAGCTGGTCGTCCGCGAGTCCACCGCCTGACCTCCGGGCCGCGCGTCAGGCCTGCCGCCCGGCGTCCGGACCGCGTCAGCCCTGCTGCCCGGCGTCCGGGCCGCCCGTCAGGTCTGCTCCTCCGGGACGCTCTCCCGGCCGGCCACCGGCACGCTTTCGCGCGCCGTCCAGGTGCCCGAATGCCTCGTGCGCCGAGCCGACGCTGTCCCGCAGGGCCAGCTCCAGGCGATCGGCGTCTTCGGCGAACCGGTCCATCTCCCCGTCGGGAGTCGTGCCCGACCCCGACTCGGCGAGCAGCTCCTCATAACGCGGCAGCAGGTCCCGCAGGCCGTCGAGCTGGGCCCGCGCCCGCAAGGCCCGCTCGGCCTCCGCCACCCGGGCCGCGTACCGCTCCAGGGCCTCGATCCGGGCCGCGACCGCGGTCGCGCTCCCCTCCAGGACCCGTTCGAGGGGCGCCACGGCGTCCGCGACCTCCGCCGTCGTGCCACCGGCGAGCAGCTCTCTGTGCTCGCCGCGCAGCGCCGAGATCTTGGCGAGCAGGCGCGCCACCTCCCACGCCTCCTCGGGAAGGACGATGGCGTTGCGTACGGTGTCGAGAAGCCCAAGGGCGTTCACCTGCGACGCCAGGACGGATTGGACCGCGTGCAGCGCCCGAGCCTGCAGAGCGCGGGCCTCCTCGTCGAACTGCTCCGGCAACAGGTAGCGGCCCTCGTACCGGTGGGCGCTCTCGAAGAGCCGGTCGGCGAGGGGCTTCTCCGGCGTCACCGTCACGAGCAGGCTCAGGCCCACCAGCACGGCGGCCAGGGCGAGCACGACGAGGTGGATCCTGCTGGGCCCGCTCCCCACCATGGAGACGATGACGACCAGGACCGCAAGCGCCGCGACCGACCGCAGGAGAAGCCTGCCCGGACGGCCACGGCGTGGCTTCGCCGCCCGCTCGGGCTTCGCCGCCCGCTCAGGCTTCCATCCGGCCCGGATCCGCGACAGCAGCGCCTCGTTGGCGCGCAGCAGGGCGGCGTCCGCGTCCGGCACCGCTGGATCGACGACGACTCCCGTCCCTCCGGGCGCCGGCGCGTCGTACCGCGTTTCTGCCACCCCGTCCCCCTTCGCCGTTTCCGCGATGATAACCAGAGCCGGAGCGGCTTCCCCTGATTCACGCGCCGGTCGCCGATGCCCCCGAAGCGGCGGCGCCGTCCGGGGCGTGATGCCGTACGGGGCCGGGCAGTCGTGGTGCTACCGGGCGCCGCGGTGCTCGGCGAGCTCGTACTCCACGAAGGCGGCGATCATCGCGCGCCAGACCGCCTCGGCGACCTGAGGCGACAGCCCGCTGCGGGCGGCGCGGTCCCGGGCGGCGGCCACGACGCGCTCCACGCGGTCGGGCGCGCGCACGGACTCCTCGTCCCGCTTGTACGCGGCCGCGGCCCGGACCAGCCCCTGCCGCTCGGCCAGCAGGGCCGTCAGCCGCGCGTCGAGCTCGTCGATCCGGCGGCGCACGTCATCCAGCGAGGTGGGTTCTGACACGGATGCCTCCTCAGGCGTGGGTGTGATCCGTCGCAACCTTAGGCGATCTTCCATCGGCGTCTCCTGCTCGATCCAAACGCGCGGCCCGCCCAAATGACCGTGCGATCGGCCGCCCGGCGGTGTGCCGGACAGGTATGGCCGGGCACTCGCGGAGGAAATGGCGTCACCGCCCCGCGAGGCCCCGGGCAAAGACCGGTGCATGGGGCAGACCGATGTTCAATGCGGGTGCCCCTGTTTCTGGTCGATCAGCCTGGACGGCGCCGAACAGGGCGGTTGACGATGGAGGGGCCCATCCCGATCGCCGCTGACGCGGCCACGGATCGGATAGGAGACACCTATGCCCGCACAGCGACTCCCGAGCCTTCTCGGCCTCGCGGCCCTAACCGCCCTCGCTCTCGGGACGGCCCAGTCGGGGCAGAGCGCGTCCGCGGCCACGACGGCCGGCGCGCCCGTCACGGCGTCGTTCACCGGCGCCGCGGCGCCTTTGGTGGTCTCGGACGACGGGGACGACGACGGCTACGGGAACGGCGGCTGGGGGAACGACGACTCCGGCCAGAGCGGCGAGCAGAGCAGCGACCAGAGCCAGTCCAGCGGCGGCTCCCAGGAGAGCACGTCCGAAAGCAGCAGCGACAGCGACTGATTCGCCGGCATCCGGCGAACGCGACGCGGCCTCCGGCAGGCTGGAGGCCGCGTCCGCGCGTTATCGGGCTCACACGGCCTGACCACACGGCCTGACCACACGGGCCGGCTCATGGCGGGCCGGCTCATGGCGGGCCGGCTCACGCGGCGCGGGAGTCAGCGGACCGGGTGGCCCGCCGCCCGCAGCGTCTCCTTGACCTCGCCGATCTTGAGCTGCCCGAAGTGGAACACCGACGCGGCGAGCACGGCGTCCGCCCCCGCCTCCACCGCCGGAGGGAAGTCCTCCAGGCGGCCGGCACCGCCGGAGGCGATCACCGGGACGGTGACGGCGGCCCGGACGGCCCGCAGCATCTCCAGGTCGTAGCCCGACTTGGTGCCGTCGCCGTCCATCGAGTTGAGCAGGATCTCCCCGACGCCGAGCTCCTCGCCCCGCCTGGCCCACTCGACCGCGTCGATGCCCGTCCCCCGGCGGCCGCCGTGGGTGGTCACCTCGAAGCCGGACGGCGTGGGCGGCCCGTCCACCACCCGGCGGGCGTCCACCGACAGCACCACGCACTGTGAGCCGAACCGCCGGGACGCCTCGGTGAGCAGCTCCGGCCGGGCGATGGCGGCCGTGTTGATCCCCACCTTGTCCGCCCCGGCGCGCAGCAGCCGGTCGACGTCGTCCACGGCCCGCACTCCCCCGCCGACCGTCAGCGGGATGAACACCTGCTCAGCCGTACGGCGGACCACGTCGAGCATGGTCTCCCGCTCCCCCGAGGAGGCGGTGATGTCGAGAAATGTCAGCTCGTCGGCGCCCTCGGCGTCGTAGCGCCGGGCCAGCTCGACCGGGTCTCCCGCGTCGCGGAGGTTCTCGAAGTTGACGCCCTTGACCACCCGCCCGGCGTCGACGTCCAGGCAGGGGATGACGCGCACGGCGACCGTCATACGGCCCCCTCCACGCGCCCCGCCGGCCGGTAGGCCTCGACCTCCACCTCGACCAGCATGCGGGAGTCGATCAGCCCGGCGACCTGGACGCTGGTGCAGGCCGGCCGTACGGCTCCGAAGATCGCGCCGTGGGCGCGGCCGACCGCGTCGAAGTCGTCGGCGTGCACCACGTAGAGCCGGGTGCGGACGACGTCGGCGAGCGACGTGCCGGACTTCTCGACCGCGTCGAGCGCGATGGAGATGGCGGTGAGCGTCTGCTGGTAGGCGTCGCCCACGTGCTGGACCTCGCCGCCCACGGTCGCCGTGCAGCCGGACACCAGCACGTGCGGCCCCGCCACGACGGCGCGGGCGTAGCCGTACCTGTCCTCCCAGGGCCCGCCGGAGGAGATCCGGCCGGGGGGCATGGTGTCGGTCATGAGCCGCTCACCGCCACGAGGGCCTCCTGCAGCGTGAACGCCTGGGCGTACAGCGCCTTGCCGACGATGGCGCCCTCGACGCCCTCGGGGACGAGCGTGGCGATGGCGCGCAGGTCGTCGAGCGACGACACGCCGCCGCTGGCGATCACCGGCCGGCCGGTCCTGGCGCAGACCTGGCGGAGCAGGTCGAGGTTGGGCCCGCGGAGCGTGCCGTCCTTGGTGACGTCGGTGACGACGTAGCGGGGGCAGCCCTCCGACTCCAGGCGGTCGAGAACCTCCCACAGGTCCCCGCCCTCCTTGGTCCAGCCGCGGGCGGCCAGAGTGGTCCCCCGGACGTCCAGCCCCACCGCGATGCGGTCGCCGTACTCGGCGATCGCCTTGGCGCACCAAGCCGGGTCCTCCAGGGCGGCGGTGCCGATGTTGACCCGCCGGCATCCCGTGGCCAGCGCCGCCACCAGCGACGCGTCGTCGCGGATGCCGCCCGACAGCTCCACCTGCACGTCGAGGGCGCCCACGACGGAGGCCAGCAGCTCCCGGTTGCTCCCCCGGCCGAAGGCCGCGTCGAGGTCGACCAGATGGATCCACTCGGCACCGGCGTCCTGCCAGGCGAGCGCCGCGGTGAGCGGGTCCCCGTACGACGTCTCCGTCCCCGCCTCCCCTTGGACCAGGCGGACGGCCTGGCCGTCGGCGACGTCGACGGCTGGGAGCAATACGAGCGACATGGGGTCATGACCTCCGGTCGAAGACAATGGTGACGAGCACTGGGACAACCAGGATGGAGCCGAGCAGCACGGCCAGCCTGGCCATCCAGGAGTCGAGCAGGATCCAGGCGAGCACCTGGACGAGGAACCAGAGCACGGCGAGGACGGCGTTCTCCGTGCGCCGCCTGCGCGCGATGTAGCCGCGCTGCCGGGCGACCCTGACCGGCCGGGAGGGCCGCGGCAGCACCGCGGTCACCCTGCCGACCACACCGCCGACGACACCGGCGACGACACCGCCAGCCGCGCTTCCGGTCAGCCGGTTTCGCAGCTGCCTGCGCCGGGCCGCCCGCGCCTGCCGCTCGGCCAGAGCCGCGGCCAGGCGTTCCGCCTCGGCCTCCCGCTCGGCCCTGCGCCGGGCCCGTTCCTTGCTCATCCGGCCTCCCGTCCCGCCGGCACGCTCACAGCGTGGTGAGCCAGTTGGACAGCAGCACGGCTCCCGCGTCGCCGGACTTCTCCGGGTGGAACTGGGTGGCCGACAGCGGGCCGTTCTCGACGGCCGCGACGAACGGCACGCCGTGCTCGGCCCAGGTGACCAGCGGCGGGACGAAACCGGATCCCGCCTCCAGCAGCCACTCGCGGACGCCGTAGGAGTGGACGAAGTAGAAGCGGGTGTCCGCGTCGAGCCCCCGGAACAGGACGCTGCCTTCGGGGGCGTTCACCGTGTTCCACCCCATGTGAGGCAGGACGGGCGCGTCGAGGCGCTCCACGGTGCCGGGCCACTCGCCGCAGCCCTCGGTGTGGACGCCGTGCTCGACGCCCTTCTCGAAGAGGATCTGCATGCCGACGCAGATCCCCAGCACGGGGCGGCCGCCCGCAAGCCTGCGGCCGACGATCTGGTCGCCCCGTACGGCCTTGAGCCCGGCCATGCACGCGGCGAACGCCCCGACGCCGGGGACGACGAGGCCGTCGGCGTCGAGGGCGGCGTCGAAGTCGGCGGTCACCGTCACGTCCGCGCCCGCCCGGGCCAGCGCCCGCTCCGCCGACCGCAGGTTTCCCGACCCGTAGTCGAGCACGACCACGCGCCTTCCTACTCCCACCACAGAACTCCCGCCGTCAGCGCCAGGGCCGCTCCCACGCCGGAGAGCAGCGTCAGCAGCCGGGCGCCCTGCCGTACGCCCGAGATGACCCCTCCTACGAGGAAGAGGCCAACGAAGATCATAATCGTGGACGAGGTGTTCATCACAGGACGCCCTTGGTGCTCGGGACGCCGCTCGCCCGGGGGTCGCGCTCGCAGGCCTCGCGCAGTGCCCGCGCGAGCGCCTTGAACTGCGCCTCCACGATGTGGTGCGCGTTGCGCCCGTACGGCACGTGCACGTGGAGGCACACGGCCGCCTGCGCGACGAACGACTCCAGGATGTGCCGGGTCATGGTGGTGTCGTAGTCCGGGCCGATCATGGGAGCCATGCCCTCGGGCTCGGTGTGCACGAGGTACGGCCGGCCGGACAGGTCGACCGTGACCTGGGCCAGCGCCTCGTCCAGCGGGCAGGACGCGCTGCCGAACCGCCTGATGCCCGACTTGTCGCCCAAAGCCTCACGGAACGCCGTGCCGAGCGCGATGGAGGTGTCCTCGATCGTGTGGTGCGCGTCGATGTGGAGGTCGCCCTCGGTCTTCACGGTCAGGTCGAACAGCCCGTGCTTGCCGAGCTGGGCCAGCATGTGGTCGTAGAACCCCACGCCGGTCGCCACGTCGACCACGCCCGTGCCGTCGAGGCCGACCTCGACCAGCACCGACGTCTCCTTGGTGCTGCGCTCGACGCGGCCGCGGCGCGCCGCGGCGGTGCTCGCGTCAGTCATCGAGACTCCCCTTCCAAGGCGGCTTCCAGGACTGCTTCAAGAGCGGTGCGGAAGGCCGCCATCTCGTGCTCTGTGCCGATCGACACGCGCAGCCACTGCGCGGGACCGGTCTCCCTGATCAGTACGCCGCGCTCAAGCAGCCCCTCCCATACGGCGCGCCGATCCGGAAACCTACCGAATAGCACGAAGTTGGCGTCGGAGTCAGCGGCCGTCAGGCCACGGTGCCGTAGCCAGGCCACGGTGGCGTCCCGCTCTGCCCGCAGCGTGTCGACCGTGCTCAGCAGCTCCTCGCGGTGGGCGAGCGCCACCCGGGCGGCGGCCTGGGTCAGGGTGGACAGGTGGTACGGCAGCCGGACCAGCAGCATGGCGTCGACGACCGCCGGGTCGGCGGCGAGGTAGCCGAGCCGCGTCCCGGCCATGGCGAACGCCTTGGACATGGTCCGCGTGACGATCAGGGTGGGGTTGCCTGGCAGCAGCGTCAGCGCCGACGGCGTGCCGGCCCTGGCGAACTCGGCGTACGCCTCGTCCACCACGACGATGCCGGGAGCCGCCCGGACGATCCGCTCGATCACGTCCAGCGGCAGCGCCGTACCGGTCGGGTTGTTGGGGGAGGTCAGGAAGACCACGTCGGGGCGGTGCTCCTCGATGGCCCGCACGGCGGCCTCGATGTCGATCGCGAAGTCGCCGTCGCGGGCGCCGGAGATCCACCGCGTGTTCGTGCCGCCCGCGATGATCGGGTGCATGGAGTAGGACGGCTCGAAGCCGATGGCCGAGCGCCCCGGGCCGCCGAAGGCCTGCAGGATCTGCTGGATGATCTCGTTGGAGCCGTTCGCCGCCCACAGCTGCCGGGCGGTCAGGCCGTGCCCGAGGTAGTCGGCGAGGTCCTTGCGCAGCTCGACCGCGTCCCTGTCCGGGTAGCGGTTGAGCGTGGCCGCGCCGTGCCGTACGGCCTCGGCGAGGTCGTCGATCAGCGCCGCCGAGGGCGGGTAGGGGTTCTCGTTGGTGTTGAGCTGGACCGGCACGTCGAGCTGCGGGGCGCCGTACGGCTGCTTGCCGCGCAGG
Source organism: Microbispora sp. NPDC049125 (assembly GCF_040802045.1). Lineage (NCBI taxonomy): Bacteria > Bacillati > Actinomycetota > Actinomycetes > Streptosporangiales > Streptosporangiaceae > Microbispora > Microbispora sp. NPDC049125. Next base: position 129,750 of record NZ_JBEZDW010000020.1, read on the forward strand.
TCCTCGCGGATCGGCAGGTCGTCGAGGGTCGTCGCGCGGGCACTTCCCGTGGTCATGCGGGCACTTCCCAGTCGAAGCGGGCGCGGATGGCGGCGCCGTGGGCGGGCAGGTCCTCCGCGTCGGCGAGCGCGCACACGTACGGCGCGGCCTCGGCGAGCGCGTCGCGGTCGTAGTCGACGACGTGGATGCCGCGCAGGAACGTCTGCACGGAAAGGCCTGAGGAGTGGCAGGCGCAGCCGCCGGTCGGCAGCACGTGGTTGGACCCGGCCATGTAGTCGCCGAGCGAGACCGGGGCGTACGGCCCGATGAAGACGGCGCCGGCGTTGCGCACCCGGGCCGCGACCGCGTGGGCGTCGGCCGTCTGGATCTCCAGGTGCTCGGCGGCGTAGGCGTCGACCACCTTCAGGCCGTCGTCGATCGAGGACACGAGCACGATGCCGGACTGGCGGCCGGCGAGCGCCTCGGTGATCCGCTCGCTGTGGCGGGTCGCGGCGACCTGGCCGGGCAGCTCCTTGTCGACCGCGTCCGCCAGCTCGGGGCTGGTGGTGACGAGGACGGCCGCCGCGATCACGTCGTGCTCGGCCTGGCTGATCAGGTCGGCGGCGACGTGCACCGGGTCGGCGGTCTCGTCGGCGAGGATTGCGATCTCGGTGGGCCCCGCCTCGGAGTCGATGCCGATGCGGCCCTTGAGCAGCCGCTTGGCGGCGGCCACCCAGATGTTGCCCGGGCCGGTCACCATCGCGGCCCGGGGGCACTCCTCGGTCCCGTAGGCGAACATCGCCACCGCGTGGGCGCCGCCCACGGCGTAGACCTCCTCCACGCCGAGCAGCGCGCAGGCGGCGAGGATCGTCGGATGCGGCAGGCCGCCGTGTTCCTTCTGCGCGGGCGAGGTCACGGCGAGGGAGCCGACCCCGGCCTCCTGGGCGGGGACGACGTTCATGACGACGCTGGACGGGTAGACGGCGCGGCCGCCCGGCACGTAGAGCCCCACGCGGTCGACCGGCACCCACCGCTCGGTGACCGTGCCGCCCGGCACGACCCGCGTCGTGGTGTCCGCTCGCCGCTGGTCGCGGTGGACGAGGCGGGCCCGGCGGATCGACTCCTTCAGGGCGGCGCGTACGGCCGGGTCGAGCTCGTCCAGGGCCCGGGTGATCGCGTGGGCGGGGACGCGGGCCGTCTCCAGGTCGACGCCGTCGAACCGCGCGGTCAGCTCCCGTACGGCCGCGGCGCCGCGATGGCGCACGTCCTCGCAGATGGGTCGCACCTTCTCCAGGGCGGCCTCGACGTCGAGCTCGGCGCGGGGCAGCACGTCGCGCAGGTCCCCAGGCAGGGCCCCGCGCAGGTCGATACGGGAAATCACCGTCCCAGTCTACGGACGACGGGGGGCGGATCCCGTCTCGTCCAGCATGCGGGACAGGCGTTTCGCGACGGCGCCGCGTCCCGGCGGCCCTCCCATGGTCGCGCGCCGCCGGATCGGGCCCCGTCGAGTCAGGCCGCCGGGGGTGGCGGGCGGGGCCGGACCGCGGGCGGTCGGGTCTTGGGCGAGTCGGGTCTTGGGCGAGTCGGGTCTTGGGCGAGTCGGGTCTTGGGCGGGGTCCGGCCGAGCACCGCCGGGTCGAGCACCGCCGGGTCGAGCACCGCGGGGTCGCGGGCGGGGGCCCGCCGGCTGGGGCCCCCGCCTGTTCGCCCGGCGATCAGTCGCCGTCCTCCTCCGGCGGCAGGTCGCGAAGGCGCCGGCCGGCGACGAGGTGGGGCAGGAACAGATGGGTGACGAAGGCGGCGAACATGAACATGAAGGCCGCCGCCGCGGGAACCCGCAGGACCGAGTCGCCGCCGTCCGGGAGCAGGCCCACGACCAGCGTGGCGCCGCCCAGCATCCACGCGCTCCCGCGCCGGGACAGCGCGTAGACGTTCCGGCGCTCGGCGAGCTGGCGCTCGTCCAGCTCCTCCTCACGCAGGCCGATCACGCCTCCGGAGAGCACGACGAGAACCGTGTACACCCATCCGTAGATCACCACGGCGACGCCCCACAGCGCGAACGTCGTCCACATCGCCGTGTCGCTCGGCGCGAGCAGATAACACACGATCGCGCTGACCCACTGCGTCGCGAGTGCCACCCCGCCGAGGATCACGGTGATCTCGCGGCCTCTGGGGGTGGCGTGCCACGACAAACGCGCGCGCCTTCTGATCTCCTCCAGTCGCCGCTCGTCGAGCCCGGCCATCAGCTCACCACCTCGCCACTGCCGAGCCGCGGGAACGGCTTGAGGGAGAACACGATCTCCATGGGGACGCCGAAATACTCGGCGATCCGGAGGGCGAGGAACAGGCTCGGGCTGTACTCGCCACGCTCCAGGTAACCGATGGTCTGGTAATGGACGCCGAGTGCGGCGGCCAGGTCCTTGCGCGAGATCCCGCGCTCGGCCCTGAGCATCGTGATGCGGTTGTGGACCTCTTCACCGGACATCGTTGCTGTCTCGGAATGAGCACGTATTCATAGGATGGAATGTAGTACATCTACTACATTCCATCAAGTCACTACGACAGCTTGGCTGTGGCTCTAGGCTGATCGGCGTGAGCAAGACCAAGAGCAAGGGCGGTCAGGGCACTCCGGCCACGGTCGCCCTCACGCAGGCGAAGGCGGACTTCACCCTCCATCCGTACGACCACGATCCGAACGCCCAGGCGTACGGCGAGGAGGCGGCCGACGCCCTCGGCGTGCCGTACGAGCGGATCTTCAAGACCCTGGTGGCGGAGACCGAGGCAGGGCTGGCCGTGGCGGTGGTGCCCGTGGCGGGCAAGCTGGACCTCAAGGCGTTCGCGGCCGCGCTGAAGGGCAAGCGGGCGGCGATGGCCGACGCCGCCAAGGTGGAGCGGGTCACGGGCTATGTCGTGGGCGGCATCAGCCCGCTCGGCCAGCGCAAGAGATTGCCGACCGTGGTCGACGCCTCGGCGCTCGAGTTCGAGACGATCTACTTCTCGGCCGGCCGTCGGGGGCTGCAGATCGAGACGGCACCGGCGAACCTGGTTCGGCTCACCCAGGCCGTGACCGCCCCCATCGCCAAGGGCTGAGCCTGTCGAGTGTTGCCATCGCACGCGCGGGCCACGCCTCGGAGACTCGATGCGTGAGCCGTACGGAAAAGGGGGCCAGGACGTGACCGAGCGCGACAAGCGAGCCGACGGACGCGGCGGCGAGCCGGTGGAGGGACACGACGGCGAGCGAGCCCGGGGGCACAGCGGCTCGCAGGCCGGCGAGCACAACAGCTCACAGGCCGGGGGGCACGACGGCTCACAGGCCCGCGGGCACAGCGGCGAGCTCGTCGAGCTGACGGCGACGGAGATGTCGGCGCTGTTGCGCGACCGGCAGGTGACCGCCGTAGAGCTGACCGAGGCGCACCTGCGGCGGATCGGCGAGGTGAACGGCCGCGTCAACGCCATCGTGACGCTCGTGGCCGACCGGGCGCTCGACGAGGCGAGAAGCGCCGACGCCGATCTGGCCGCCGGCCGGTGGAGGGGCCCGCTGCACGGGCTCCCCGTCGCACACAAGGATCTCGCCGACACCGCCGGGATCCGCACGACGTACGGCTCCCGCCTGTTCGCCGACCACGTCCCGCTGGAGGACGACCTTCTGGTGCGGCGGATACGGCAGACGGGCGCCATCACGCTGGGCAAGACGAACACTCCCGAGTTCGGCACCGGGTCGCACACGGTCAACGAGGTGTTCGGCGCGACCCGCAACCCGTACGCCCCGTCCAGGAGCGCGGGAGGCAGCAGCGGCGGCGCGGCGGCGGCACTGGCGAGCCGGATGATCCCGCTGGCGGACGGCTCCGACATGGGGGGCTCTCTGCGCAACCCGGCGTCGTTCTGCAACGTGGCCGGGCTGCGGCCGACTCCGGGCCGGGTGCCGTCGCGGTCGTCCACGGCGGCCTGGTTCACCCTGTCGGCCCCCGGCCCGATGGCGCGGACGGTCGCGGACCTGGCGCTGTTCATGAGCGCGATCGCGGGCTTCGACCCCGCCTCGCCGTACTCGATCCGGGAGGATGGATCGGCCTTCGCCGGCCCCCTGGACCGCGACGTCACGGGGGTGCGGATCGCCTTCAGCCCCGACCTTGGCAGCCTCCCGGTGGACGCGGAGACGGCAAGGGTTACGGCCGAGGGGGTGGGCGTGTTCGCCTCGCTCGGCGCCAAGGTGGAGCAGGTCGAGCTCGACCTGTCGGACGCGGAGGACGCCTTCCGCATCTATCGGGCGTGGTTCTACGCGCTCACGTACGGCGGCGTGCCCGGCGTGGGCTCCAACGTGGCGTGGAACGTCGAGCAGGGCCGGAAGGTCACCGGCGACGACCTCGCGCGGGCCGAGCGGCTGCGCACCCGCCTGTTCCACCGGATGAGCGCGTTCTTCGGCGAGTACGACTTCCTGGTAGCGCCGGTCAGCCAGGTGCCGCCGTTTCCCGTCGAGCAGCCGTACGTCACGGAGGTCGCCGGGCGGCCGATGCCCGACTACCTGGCGTGGATGCGTTCCTGTTACTGGATCAGCGTGCTGCACGCGCCCGCGATGTCGGTGCCCTGCGGGTTCACCTCGGACGGCCTTCCGGTGGGGCTGCAGATCGTCGGCAGGCCCTGGGCCGACCTGGACGTCCTCCGGCTCGGGCACGCGTTCGAGCAGGCGACCGGTCACTGGCGCAGGCGCCCCGAGCCGCCCCTGTGAGCCCCCACTCACGTCCGCCGTGCACGACGTCCTGGCAAATCCGGGAGGGGATCGCCGCCGGGTAGGTGAGCAGTGGGGATCAAAACGGGGGGACGTCAAGGTCGTGTTCCACTGCCGGTCTGTGAGCCGGGGGTGGCGGCCCATGTCTGGTCGGGGTTTCCTCCCGTCGGGGAGGCTTCGGCCGTCGGGGAGGTTTCGGCGGGATGTTCGCGTGAGTGGTCGGGAGTGGACTGGGCATGATCGTTTGCTGGGTGAGTCGGTCCTCGGTCGTGCTGCTCGTCAGGGGTGTTCCCGGGCTGGGGAGGGGGCGGGACTCCGGCAGCGGGGTGATGATCTTGGGGAGTTTGGTGGGATAGGTGTGTCCGAGTGGGCTGGTCCAGGTGATGTGGCCGGTCTTGGGCATGGTGACGTGCCAGCCGCCGTGGTGCTTGGTGCGGTGGTCGTGGCGGCAGGCGAGGGTGAGGTTGTCCTCCTGGGTGGGCCCGTGGGCCGCCCAGTCGATGATGTGGTCTTGGTCGGTTCGGGTTGCGGGCGTGCGGCAGCCGGGCCAGGAACACACTCGGCCCCGGATTTGGACGTAGCGGCGTAAGGCGGCGTCTGCTTGTCGGCGATCGGCTTTGTCGTTGTCCGGGAGGTCGTTTGCCGTCGTGGCGATGTCGGCAGTGCGGGGGCGCGTGGTCTCGGCGTTCGGGGGGCGCCTGCTCGTGGCGTCCCGGGTGGTGCCCTGCTGGGCAATTCCGTTGTCGGCGACCCCGTTCTGTGCGCCGCCGTGTTCAGCGGTGCCGTTCTGTGCGCCGCCGTTCTGGGCGGTGCCGGCCTGCTCAGCGGTCTGTGATCGCGGGGCGGTGCCGTTGTGGGCGCCGCCGTTCTGGACGGTGCTGGTTTGGGTGGCGGTGCCGGCTTGGGTGGCGAGGTCGGTGACAAGTGCGGCCCACTGGCCCGTGATGGATGGCTGACCGGCGAGTCGGTGCAGGAGGGTCTGGGTGATTTGGAGTTCGACGATGCCGCCGCGGCGGGTGTCGCGGGGCGGGCGTGCTGCGGGTGGGCAGGGGCGGTGCCGGGTGATGCCGGCGTGGAGGAGATGGCCGTTGTCGGTGCAGATGGCGTAGCGCCATTCCCCGGCCATCATGCGGGCGGCCATGTGGCGGGCGAGTGGGGCGTGGATCATTCCCCATCCGGGTGCGTGTGCGGGGTGTTCGTCCAGGCCCAGCAGTGTGCTGAGCTCGACCCGCAGTTCGGGGACAGCCCATCCCCGCACGCCACCGGACAGACGGTCATGACGGCCGGAGGCGGCCGATGTCGTCGCGCCGGGCTCGTGCGGTGAAGATGCGGGCGCGCCCGGGTGAAGGGCGTGGTCGGGTGAGACAGCGCCCGCGTGGTGGGCGTGGCGGGGTGAGGCAGCACCCGGGTGGTGGGGCACGCCGCCTTCGGGGCGGCTGGGGCCACCCGCGGATTGGTCGTCGGGTGCCCGAGATCGTGGGGGTTGGTCTGTTGGAGTGCGCAGAGAGGGGGTGCTCCTGGACTCGGTCGGCGAATCGGCCGGGGTCCCGCCGAGCGGGGCAGTCGGTGAATCGGCTCGGGTGCCGCCGGGCGAGCCGCCTGGAGGGTTGGCTGGTGTGCCGCCCGGTGGATCAGCCGACGGGTGGGCCGAGACGCCATCGGATGGACCGCCCAGCGGGGTGGTCGGAACGCCATCGGATGGATCAGTGGGTGGGTTGGTCGGGGTGCCGCCGAGCAGGCCTGCGGGTGGGCTGGTCGGGGTGTCGCTGGAGGGATCGGCTGGTGGGTCCGCTAGGGCACCTTCGGATGGATCAACCGGTTGGGCGGCCGGAGTGCCACTACGTGGACCAGCAGGTGGGGTGGCCGGTGTGCCATCGGTTGGATCAGCTGGCGGGTCGGCTGGAATGCCACCAGGAGGACCGGCTGGTGAGCCAGCGGGTGGGTTGGTTGACGTACCGCCCGAGGGATCAGCGGGTGGGGTGGCGGGGCCGCCGAGGCCTGCGCCTGGGTCTGCGTCAGGGGTGGTGTCTGGGTCGGTGGCGGACTCGGTGTGGGCATCTGGGGCGGTGTCGGTTGGGGGGTGTGGTGGGGTGTCGAGGAAGGGGTGGGTGCGGATGTGGGTGATGATCTGCTCGTCGGTCAGGCCTTCGAAGGTGCCGTCGAGGGAGCCGAGGAACAGGTCGGCGCGGATGTGGTCGATCGGGCGGCGGTCTCCGGCGCGTTTGCAGGAGCGGGCCAGCTCATCGATGCGTTCGCAACCGGCCGCGGCCCGGTCCACCGGCAGGTCCAGGCCGGACACGCTGGCGGTGCCGTCGTCGTTGCGCGCCCCCACCACGCGGCGGCGTTTGACCGCCTCGGTGTAACGCTTTTCCGCCCAGCCCGGATCGATCGCCAGCACCAGCCGCTGAATGTGCTCGATCAACTCCCCGACCGTCCACCCACCCGCCCGCTCGACCAGGTGGTCACACACCAGCGCGGCCTGTTCGTCGGTCAGCCCGGTGGTCCAGCGGATGAACGCCACGGCCCGCGGCTCATCCAAAGTTCCCGCCAGCATGGCTTCGCCGAGGACCGGCAACCGGCGGTGCACATTCCACGCCAGCTCGAAGGTCGAATCAGCACGCCGGCGTGACCACACCAGCGCCGCGCGGGCCTCATCGGGAG
>NZ_JBEZDW010000021.1:0-133859 GCF_040802045.1 Microbispora sp. NPDC049125
GGCGACCGTGACGCTGACCACCCCGTACGGCTCCAGGACCGTGGCCGACGTGGCCCCGGGCAAGCAGGCCTACCAGTCCTTCAACGCGCGGGCCATGCAGATCGGCGCGGGCAAGGCCACCGTCACGGGCGCCTCGTTCGTCGACGGCGAGAAGGTCACCACGTCCTACGAGAGCGACTACACCGCGACCAGCTGCGGCTGACCGGGGCTGCGTGGCGATCACGGTCTGTGTACCGGTGACGCCACCGTAGTGAACAGGGGCCGACCGGCCGATGGGCCGGTCGGCCCCGCCCTCTACAGCCCCGCCACCGAGGGGCCGTCGCTCAGCAGCTCCACCGCGGCCCGGGCGTTGGCGCGGGCCGCGCCGTACGTCGCGATGTAGGCGCCGGCGTCGGGCCGCCAGATCGGCAGGCCCATCTCCACCACGACGGCGTCGGGGCGTGCGGCGAGGAGGGCGGAGACCATCGCCCTGCTGCGCGGGTGCCGGTGGGCGTCCTTCACCACCACGATCAGCGAGCGGCCCCGGGCCCGGCCGAGCAGCGCGCCGGTGTCGGCGTCACCCGGCTTGACCCGGACGATCTCCGCCTCCGGCAGCCAGGGCGCGACCCCCCACGGCACGTCGCCCACCGCGATCGTCGGCGGGGTGTCGATCTCGACGACGAAGGGCCGGACCAGCGGCGCCGCCGCCCCGGTGAGCCGTACGGCACGGCGTGCGGCGGCGAGCCCGACAAGGTCGGCGCCCTGATCGGCGCTCTGGTCGGCGCTTTGGCCTTCGGCGGAGCGGGACGAGGCGAACCACGCGCGCAACCGGTCGACCCGTCCGGCGGCCTCTTCGAGCCGTTCTACGGGCAGCCGCCCGTCGGCGACCGCGTCGAGGATGGCCGTGAGCACCTGACCGATCTCCTCAGGGGTGGGCAGCGGCCCGAGGCAGAGCAGGTCGGAGCCCGCGGCGAGGGAGAGGACGGCGCCGCCGCCCAGGCCGACGCTATCGGTGATCGCGCGCATGTCGAGCGCGTCGGAGATCACGACGCCGTCGTAGCCCATGTCCCGCCGCAGGAGGCCGGTCAGCGCCTCGGCGCTGAGCGTGGCGGGCAGGCTTCCCGTCAGGTCGGGGACCATCACGTGGGCCGTCATGATCGCCTTGGTGCCGGCTTCGATGGCCGCGCGGAAGGGGACGAGCTCCCGCTCCGCGAGCAGCTCACGCGAGGCGTCCACCACGGGGATCTCCAGGTGGGAGTCCTGCCGGGTGGCCCCGTGGCCGGGGAAGTGCTTGACGCAGGCGGCGACGCCGAGCGACTGCAGGCCGTGCACGGCCGCCACCGTGTGGCGCGCCACCAGCTCCGCCCCCGGGCCGAACGACCGGGTGCCGATCACGGGGTTGTCGTCCACGGTGTTCACGTCGGCGACCGGGCCCATGTCGAGGTTCACCCCGCAGCGGGCGAGGTCGGCGGCCATGGAGCGGTAGACCCGCCGGGTCAGGTCGACGTCGTCGACCGCCCCCAGCGCCGCGTTGCCCGGGTACGGGCTGCCGGTGTGGTACGCGAGCCGGGTGACGTCGCCGCCCTCCTCGTCGAGCGAGATGACCGGCCGTCCCGCGCCGCCCAGCCGCGCGGTGAGGGCGCCGAGCTGCTCGGCGTCACGGACGTTGAAGCCGAACAGCGTGACGCCGCCGAGGCCGTCCTCCAGGCCGCGCATGACCCAGTCGGGGACGGTGGTGCCCTGGAAGGCGGCGAGCAGCGTGCCCGCCGCGAGACGGAGCAGACCCCGATCGCCGGTGTTCACGGGCAGGCCGATTCCCGGTGCGGCCAGGGGATCGCGGGTCGCGGACATGCCGGTCGGGCTCCTTCATGACAGGTGGATGGGTGACTGCTCACGTGTCGGCGGTGCGGCCCGCGTCTCGCGGGCACGGCGGTACGGCCACGCCCGTGGCGGTGGCCGTACCGGCGCCCGGGTTACCCCTTGACCGCGCCCGCGACCAGGCCGGAGACCATGCGCCGCTGGACGAGGAGGAAGAACGCGAGGACCGGGACGGTCATCAGGGTGGAGGCGGCCATGATGCCGCCCCAGTCGGTCGACCGCTGCCCGACGAAGAACTGCAGGGCGACCGGCATCGTGTACTTGCCCTGGTCGCCGATGAGCGTCAGGGCGTAGACGAACTCGTTCCACGTGGTGATGAACGAGAAGATGCTGGTGGCCACGAGACCCGGCGCGACCAGGGGGAACAGCACCCGCCAGAAGGTGGTGAACCGGCTGGCGCCGTCGATCCAGGACGCCTCCTCCAGCTCCTTGGGGACGGCGGCGACGAACGTGCGGAGCATCCAGACGGAGAACGGCAGCGTGAGGCCGACGTTGATGACGACGAGGCCGAGGAGCTGGTCGTACAGGCCGAGCCGCTTGACCATGGTGAACAGCGGGATCAGCAGCGCCTCGGCCGGGACCATCTGCACGATCAGCAGCAGGATCAGGAACGAGGTGCGGAAGCGGAAGCGGAACCTCGCCACGGCCGTCGCCGCGAGCAGCGCGAAGACCGCGCCGATCACGACGGCGCTGAGGGCCACGATCGTGCTGTTGAGCAGGTACTGCCAGATGGAGTGCCCGCCGACGCCCTTGGTGAAGACCCGTGAGACGTGGTCCATCGTGGGCGGGCTCGGGAACGGGATGAAGCGCGTGGTGAAGATCTGGTCGTCCGGCTTGAAGGCGGTGGCGACCATCCAGTAGACGGGGAAGACCGCGAAGAGGAAGACCGCGACGCCGGCCGCGTTGAGCGCTCCCCTTCCCAGCCTCCTGCGGGCCAGCGGGCTCATCGGACGCCCTCCGTCTTCACGATCTGCCGGACGTAGACGAAGGTGATCACCAGCAGGACGCCCGTCAGCACGACCGCGATGGCGGCGCCCAGGCCCAGCTTCGGCGAGCCTCCGAACGCCTCGGCGTAGCTCCACAGCGACAGGTTGAACACGTCACGGTTCACGGTGCCCCCGGCCAGAAGATAGAGCTGGGTGAAGACCTTGAAGTCCCAGATGATCGACAGCACCACCAGCACCGAGAACACCGGCTTGAGCAGCGGGAAGGTGATCCGCCGGAAGGTGGTGAGGGCGCCGGCGCCGTCGATGCGCGCCGCCTCGTAGAGCTCGGCTGAGATGGTCTTGAGCCCGGCGAGCACCGACACAGCGATGAACGGGAACGACGCCCACACCACGGCCACGACCAGCACGAAGTAGAGCGTCACGGTGTCGTTGAGCCACGGCTGCCCGCTCCAGTCCGACCGGCCGAACAGCAGGCTCGACAACCCGTCGGGCAGCAGGTTCAGCGCCCAGTTGACGACGCCGGCGTCGGAGTCGAACAGCCACTTCCAGACGACGGCCTGCGCGGTGGGCGGGGTGGCCCACGCGGCCATGATGCCGACGATCACGAACGCCGACATCTTCTTGCCGAGCTTGTTCAGCAGCAGCCCGACCAGCGTGCCGATCAGCAGGGTCAGCGCCACGGTGACGACGGCGAAGACCACCGTGTTGCGCAGGGACGACCAGAACAGGTCGGAGCTGAAGATGGCCTGGTAGTTGTCCGTGCCCACGAAGTCGGCCGGGGCCGGGTTGACCGCCTTGATCTGCCGCAGACCGACCTTGTGGAACGACATGTCGACCATCTGGTACAGCGGATAGAGCAGCAGCGCCCCGATGACCAGCAGGCCGGGCAGGAGCAGGACGTAGGGCACCACCCATTCGGGGAGGCCCGATCCGCGCGCCCGCCGTGACTCGCGCCCTGACGGGGCGGAGGTGTCGTCTCCGCCCCGGGCGATCGTTGACGTCTGGGTCATGATCCCTACTGGTTGAGGATCGTCTCAAGCTCGGTGTTCGCGTCCGTCAGAGCCTGGTCGACGGTCTTCTTGCCGTCGATGACCGAGCGGGCCGCGTTCTGCAGCACGGCCTTGGTGTCGTTGGCCTCCGCCCAGTTCGGGCTGGCCGGGAAGCCCTTGGCGACCTTGAACGTGTCCGTGAACGGCTTCTGCGCCGGGTCGGAGCCGAGCTCCTCCAGCGCGTCGGGGTACAGGGGCAGCAGGCCGCCCTCCTTGGCGTACCGCACGCCGAACTCCTTGCCCGCGGCGAGCTTCAGGTACTCGGCGGCGAGCTCGGCGTTCTTGGTGTCCTTCCAGATGGCGATGTCGTTGCCGCCCTGGAAGGCCGGGGCCGGGCCGCTGCCGTCCTTGGACGGAAGCGAGAAGAAGGCCATCTTCGACTCGTCGACCTTGCCCTTGCTCTGCTCCTTGATGGCCGCGATGTCCCAGCCGCCGGTGACGTACATGCCGACCTTGCCGGCGGCGAAGCGCTGCGCGATGTCGACCGAGTTCTGCGTCAGGCGGCCCTTGCCGGACACGCCGTCCTTGGCGACCAGGTCCGTGTAGAACTGGAAGCCCTCCTTGAAGGCGGGCTGGGTGAGCTCGCCGACCCACTTGCCGCCCTCGAACTTGGCGAAGTCGCCGCCCGCGGACCAGACGAAGGGGGACAGGGACATGTTCGCGTCGGAGCCGCCGTTGAAGGCGAAGCCGTCCACGTCCTTGCCCTGCTTGTCGACGATCTTCTTGGCGGCCGCGACCAGGTCGTCCCAGGTCTTCGGGACCTCGATGCCGAGCTTGTCGAACCAGTCCTTGCGGTACAGCACGGCGCGGGTGCCGCCGCCCCACGGAGCCGCGTAGACCTTGCCGTCGATGGTCTCGTAGCTCCACAGGTTCTGCGGGATCTGCTGGAGCTCGGGGTCGCCCTTCACGACGTCGGTGATGTCCGTGAGCGCGTCCTGCGCCACCCACGCCGCCACCTGGTCGTTGCCGAACTCGGTGACGTCGGGGCCCTCGCCGCCGGCGAGTGCGGCGGTCCACTTCTTCTGGGCGTCCGGCCACGGGACCCACTGGACCTTGGCGTCGGCGCCCGTCTTCTCCTTGAACTTCGCGTTGAGCTCGTCCATGTATTTGTTGGCGACGTCGGTGGGGGCACCGAGACGCCATACGTTGAGGGTCTGGCCGGCGAACTTGGGACCTCCGGCCGACGCCGCGGCGGTCGGCGCGGTGTTCGTGGAGTCGTCGCTTCCGCAAGCGGCGAGTCCCAGGGCCAGGGCGGCGGTCGCGGTGGTCGCGACCGCGATCTTGACGATCTTCACGGTGGGTCCTCTCCCTTCCCGGCTTCGCGTCGGGGGTGCGCCTCTTGGGGGGTGTCGGCGGGCCGCTCACCTGGTCGAAGGCGCTCTCCTTTCGGTCGGCGCTCATGGCGTCCCGAGGCTGATCGGTTGCCTCCGGGGTGGCTGCCGCTAAACTAACAAGAAACTTTCCTTAAAGAAACATGCGTTAGCGGATCGTGACGAGAGGGGAACCAGCCGGTGCCTCAACGACCAGGAACACCTCGCCTGCTGCGGCAGATCAACGACCGCGCCGCGCTGGAGCTCCTCCTCTCCGACGGCCCGCTGACCAGAGCCGAGTTGGGAGAGCTTACCGGGCTCTCCAAGGTGACCTCGGGCCAGCTGCTGTCCCGGCTGGAGACCCGCGGGCTGGTCAGGGCGGCGGGCGAGCGCCCAGGTGGGCGGGGGCCCAACGCCGCCCTGTACGGAGTCAACCCGTCGAGCGCGTACGTCGCCGGGCTGGAGGTGCTTCCCGGCAGCGTGACCGCCGCGGTGGCCGACATCACGGGAACGGTCGCCGCCGAGGTCACCGTGGACCCGACCGACGCGGGCGACCCGGTCCGCATGGTCCACGAGGCCGTCCTGCGGGCCTGCGAGACGGCGAGCGTGGAGATCTCCCGGCTCCGGTGCCTCGTGATCGGCACCAGGGGCGTGGTCGACCCCGGCAGCGGCGAGGTTCGCTACTCGGTCGACCTGCCCGCCTGGCACGTCGGCATCCTGGCCGGCCTGCGGCGCCTCCTCGGCGACTGCGTCATCATCGAGAACGACGTGAACCTCGCCGCGCTCGCCGAGCAGGCGTACGGCGCCGCGCGTGGGGTGGACGACTTCGTCATCTTGTGGACGGGCGTCGGGCAGGGGCTCGGGGTCATGCTCGGCGGCAGGCTGCACCGGGGCATCGCCGGGGCGGCCGGCGAGATCGGGTGGCTGCCGGTCCCCGGCCAGCCGCTGCCGAGCGACGTCACCGCGCCGCAGACCGGGTCGTTCCAGCGCCTCGTCGGAGGAGAGGCGCTGGAGGGGCTCGCCCGGCTGCACGGCGTCCGCTCCGCGCCGGTGGGCTCCGGCCCGGTCGGTTCCGTGCCGGTCGGCCCGGATTTTCGCGGCTCCGCGGGTCCGCCCGCTCACGGCGCGGCCGATGGCGATGGTGTCGCGGGCCTGGTCCGTACGGCTCTCGCCACCGGCAACCACGGATTCGTCGACGACCTCGCGGAGCGGCTCGCGGTCGGTGTGGCGGCGGTGTCCGTGGTGCTCGACCCCGGCCTGGTCGTCCTCAGCGGCGACATCGGCCGCGCAGGGGGGAGCGCACTGGCCGCCCGGGTGGAGGAGGCGGTCGCCCGCGTCTGCCCCAGCCGGCCGGCGGTCGCCGTCACCGGCGTCGACGGCAACCCGGTGCTGCGGGGCGCGATCGTCGCCGCCCTCGCACGAGCCCGTGACGAGGTCTTCTCCGACACGGTCTGACGATATGTTGCTGCTCATGCCTGGATTTCCCCGCGATCGCCGTTCTGCGCCCTCCGAGCCCCACCGTTCCGAACTCGGCGCCGCCGCGGCCGTCGCCGGCGCAGGAGAGGAGAGGGCGTGGAACGGCGAGGTCGTGCTGATCTCCGATCCCCGTGTGACGTCCATCCCGGTCAAGGAGTGCGGGGAGAAGCTGAGCGACGTGCGGGGACGGCTGCGGGTGGACGGGCGGCTGGCCGACCCCGAGGGCGCGTACGCGCACCTGCGTGAAGGGCTGCTGGCCCGGCTGGAGGAGGCGCAGCGCCGCCTCCCGGAGGGCCGCCACCTGGTGGTGGTCGAGGGGTACCGGCCTCCCTCGCTGCAGATCCGGTACTTCGAGGAGTACCGGGAGGGCCTGCGCGCCACGTTTCCCGATCTGCCGGCCGGAGAGCTGCACGCGGCCGCCAGCCGGTACGTCTCGCCGATCGAGGTCGCGCCGCACACCGCGGGCGCGGCCGTGGACCTCACGCTCTGCGACGACGACGGGATGGAGCTCGACATGGGCACCGCCGTCAACGCGAACCCCGAGGAGAGCGGCGGGGCGTGCTACATGGCGGCCCCCGTCGGGCACGAGGCCCGGCGCAACCGTGACCTCCTGCGCGCCGTGCTGGAGCCCGCCGGGCTCGTCAACTACCCCACCGAGTGGTGGCACTGGTCGTACGGCGACCGCTACTGGGCCATGACCCGCCGCGCTCCCGCCGCCCTGTACGGCCCCGTCGACCTGTAGGGACGCCTCCTCCCTCGTCGTCGCGTCTCCCGGCTCACCCGGCAGGGGCGCGTCGTCCCGGCTCGGCGCGATAGCGGAACACGTGTCGGTAGGACTGCGGGGAGACGCCGGTGACCCGGCCGAAGTGGTAGCGGAGGGTCGGCGCGGTGCCGAAGCCGGCCCGGCGTGCGACGTCCTCGACGGTCACGTCCGTGGTCTCCAGGAGCTCCTGCGCCAGCCGCACCCGCTGAAGCAGCAGCCACTGCAGGGGGGTGATCCCCAGCGCCTCGCGGAACCGGCGGGAGAAGGTGCGTTCGCTCATATGCGCCACCTGGGCGAGCCGGGGCACGGGCAACGGCTCGTGCAGGTGGTCGCGAGCCCAGTCCAGCACGGGCGTCAGGGCGTTCTTCCCGCTCGGGCGGGCGGGGAGCCGCGGGTGCCGTGCCTGGTACTGGGCCTGGCCGCCCTCCCGTTGCGGCGGCACCACCATGCGCCTGGCGACCTCGTTGGCGATCGCGACGCCGTGGTCCTTGCGGACGATGTGCAGGCAGACGTCGATGGCCGAACCGGTGCCGGCGGAGGTCATGATGTCGCCTTCGTCGATGTAGAGCGGTACGGGGTCGAAGTCGACCTCGGGGAAGCGATGCGCGAAGTCGCCGCCGTTCAGCCAGTGCGTGGTGGCCCGCCGGCCGTTCAGCAGCCCGGCGGCGGCCAGCATGTAGGCGCCCGTGCAGATCGACACGATGCGCCTGCCCCGCTCGTGCGCGTCGCGCAGCGCCTCGACCAGGCCGCGCGGAGGATCGAGCTGAACGGCGCGGGCGACGGCCGCCACGACGACGGTGTCGGCCCGGGCCAGCTCGTCCAGCCCGTACGCGGTGTCGATCCGGAGGCCGGAGGTGGTGCGCAGCGGCCCGGCCCCGGCGGCGCACAGCCGCAGGTCGTACCACGGGTCGGCCAGATCGCGGCGGTCGACGCCGAAGACCTCGCACGGCACCGCGAGCTCGAACACGGGTGCGCCGTCGGTGACCGCGAGACCGATGATGTGCCTCCCCATGGCTGGAATTTAACGCATATTGTCGTTTCTGCCACTGGTTGTTCGCCGCCGCGGAGCCCGATGCTGATCCCCATGAACGACGCGACGAACAAGGGCGGGATGACCTTCGGCCACGGCACCGCCATGTACGTGGGAGCCGTCCTCGGAACCGGGGTCATCGCGCTGCCCGCCCTGGCCGCGGAGCAGGCGGGGCCGGCGTCGCTGCTGGCCTGGCTGGCGCTCGTCCTGCTGTCGGCGCCGCTGGCCGGGACCTTCGCCGCGCTCGGCGCGCGATATCCCGACGCGGGCGGAGTGTCCACCTACGTCCGGCTGGCCTTCGGGAAACACGCCGCAGCGGTGGTCGGCTGGTGGTTCTACCTGGCGGTGCCGCTGGGCGCCGTACCCGCGGCGCTGTTCGGCGCGGCGTACGTCTCCGCCGCGGCCGGGGGCGGGACGACGGCCACCACCGTGACCGCGGCGGTGCTGATGGTCGTGGTCACCGCGGCCAACGCCGTCGGGCTCCAGGTCAGCAGCAGGTTGCAGCTCGTGCTGGCCGGGCTGCTCGTCCTTTTGCTGGTGGTGTCGGTCGGGCTGTCGCTGCCGCACGCCGACATGGACAACCTCCAGCCGTTCGCCCCGCACGGCTGGGCCGCGGTCGGCTCGGCCGGGGCGCTCCTCGTGTGGAGCTTCGCGGGATGGGAGGCGATCACCCATCTCGCCGGCGAGTTCCGCCGCCCGCAGCGCGACCTGCCAAGGGCGACCGCGGTGGCGGTCGTCGTCGTGGGCGCGCTGTATCTGCTGGTGGCCTTCGCCACCGTCACCGTCCTCGGGCCCGGCGCGGCCGGGACCGACGCGCCGCTGGGGGAACTCATGGCCATCGGGCTGGGCGGCAACGCCCGCTGGCTGGCCGCCGGGGCGGCGGTGCTGTTGACGCTCGGCGCCATGAACGCCTACTACGCCGGGGCCGCCAAACTGGGCGCCGCCCTCGGCCGGGACGGGGCGCTGCCCCGGGCGCTCGCCGGGGGCAGCATGGCGGGCGAGGTGCCGCGCCGCAGCCTGACCGTCAACTCGGCGCTGTCGTTCGCCGCGCTGGCCGTCGTGGTCGCGACAGGGGTCGGCTCCCGGCCCATGCTGCTGCTCACCACCGGCTCCTTCGTGGCGGTCTACGCGCTCGGCGTGGCCGCCGCGCTCAAGCTGCTGCCCGCGCGCAGCAAGGGCTGGGCCGCGGCGGTGGCGGCCCTCGTCGCGGTGGTCGCGCTGCTGGTCATGTCCGGCCCCTACCTGCTGTGGCCGCTGGCGGTCGCCGGCGCCGCCCTGCTGTACCTGAGGATCAACCGGGGACGCCGCCCGGTCCAGGAGGAGAAGGAAGAGCGGCCCGAGATCGTCGCGGAGCCGAGCATGTGACGGCGGATCACGCCGTTACGGCAGGCCGGCCCGCGGACCGGCGCACGGCGGGCTCGGGCCGCCGGCGCCCGGTCATCGGTCAGCCGCGGATGCGCAGGCCCCGGGGGGTGGGGTGGAAGCCGGCCGCTTCCAGTGCGGCGGCGAGGGGGGAGTCGGTGATCGCCGTCCCGTCGGCCCGCTCGACGGTGAGCTTCCCGAGCGCTCCCCTCCGGACGGAGACCGCCAGAGCCTCGACCGCGGGCCTGAGGTCGCCGGAGTCGCCGAAGGAGAGCAGGGTCTTGCCGCCCCGTTCCACGTAGAGAGCGAGCACGCCCTCCACGAGCACCACCAGCGCGCCCGCTTTGCGTCCGGGCTTGTGGGTCACGTCGTCCGTCCGTTCCGGCCACGGCAGTGCCGCGCCGTACGGGTTGGCGGGGTCGGTCGCGGCGAGCACGACGACCCGGCGGGGGGCCGGCGGCGGGGGCGACGCCCATGGGTCCTCCGGCTGGGGCGGGCTCGTGGACGTCGTCGCCCGCATCCGGTCGACCGCCCCAGGCAGGGCGAACTGGGCGCCCCCCAGGCCCTCGACGAAGTAGCCGCGACGGCATCGGCCGCCCTCCTCGAACGCCCTGAGCACCTGGTAGACGGCGGAGAAGCCGCCGGGGAGCCGTTCGGCGGCGATGCCGCCCCTGGTGATGACGCCGTGCCGTTCGAGCAGCACCTCGGCCTGGGCGTGGGCGCGCTGGGTGCCTTCGGCGGCGGGCGGCGGGAGCAGCCACCATCGCCCGCTCACCGTGGGAGGCCCGCTCCTGGTGGGCAGCACGGCCCGGCGCCGCCGGTTCACCGCAGGCCGGTGGGCGGGGCGTCCTGCTCCCAGCGTGGAGCGGAGCGGGGCGAGCGTGTCGCCGGTGACGCGGCCGGCCCAGACGAGATCCCACAGGGCCGCCGCGAGGACCTGGTCGTCCGGCACCGCCGTACGCGCCGGGACAGGGACCGCGCCTGTGTCCTGACGAGAGTCGGGGAGGACGCCTGCGTCCGCGGCGCCGGGGGCGACGTCGGGATGGGGTGTGCCGGGGCCGGGACGGGGAGCGCCGAGGCCGGAGCTGTGGCCGAGGATGCGCGCCCGGCGGGCGCGGGCCGCGTCGGCGGGGGATGACGCGGCCCCCGCGCCGCCGAGAGTCAGCGCGGCGATCCGGTTGGACAGCTCCCGGAAGAACAGCGCTCCGCCGCCGCCGAGGATCTCCAGCACCTGCTCGTGCAGCGGAGTCATGGTGATCTCCGCCGGCGCCTGGAGCAACAGAGGGGCGGTGTCGGCGAAGTAGAGCGAGACCCAGCCGTCCCCGCCGGGCAGGGAGCCCTGGCCGACCCAGATGACCTCGCCCGAGGAGGTCAGCTCGTCGAGAAGGGCAGGGGAGTAACCGGGAACCCGCCCCGGCAGCACCAGCGTCTCCAGCGCCGACGCCGGGATGGCGGCGCCCTGGAGCCGCTCGATCGCGCTGATCAGCGCGTCCATCGAGCGGGTGGCCGGCACGTGCGCGTTCGCGCCCTGGCCGGTGCTCGGCTGGCCGATGGGGGCGACGCCATGCCACACGGGCAGGAACGCGGCCAGCACCTCGGGCGGGACCGGCTCGACCTCCTTGCGGAGGCGGGCCAGGGACCGGCGCCGCAGCAGCCGCAACACGCCGGCGTCGCACCACTCCTCGCCCCGGCCGCCCGGCCTGAACTCGCCGGAGACCACCCTCCCGGCAGCCGCGAGGCGGCGCAGCGCGTCGTCGACGACGGCCACACCGACGCCGAAGCGGGCGGCCGCCGTGCCGGACGAGAACGGCCCGCGGGTGCGGGCGTGCCGGGCGACCAGATCTCCGAGCGGGTCGGGAGCGGCGTCCCGCGCAGAGCTCGCCATCAGCGGGGGCTCCAGGAACTCGTGAGGCACCCCGACCGGAAGGGGCGCCCCCAGCGCGTCGCGCAGCCGCCAGGCGTCCTCCACGGCGGCCCACTGCTCCTGGCCCGCCACGCGGACGCGGATCGCCCGGCGCGCCTCCTCCAGCCCGGCCAGCCAGCCGGGGTCGCCCTCCCGGATCGCCACGTCCTCCGCGAGCAGGGGGCCGTGCGAACGCAGCAGGTCGGCGAGGTCCTCCGCGTCGCGGAGCGGCCGGTCCAGCCGGGCCAGCTCCCGCTCGGCCTCGGCGACGACGTCGGGATCGAGCAGCTCGCGCAGGTCCGCCTGGCCCAGCAGCTCCGCGAGGAGCGCCGTGTCGAGGGTCAGCGCCTGCGCCCGGCGCTCGGCCAGCGGCGCGTCGCCCTCGTACATGAACGCGCCGATGTAGGAGAACAGCAGCGAGGCCGCGAAGGGGGACGGCTGCGCGGTCTCCACCTCGACGATCCGCACCCGGCGGGCCGCCACGTCGCGCATGAGCCGGAGCAGGCCCGGCACGTCGAAGACGTCCTGGAGACACTCGCGCATGGTCTCCAGCACCACAGGGAACGCGGCGTACCTGCTGGCGACGCCGAGCAGGTGCGCCGCCCGCTGGCGCTGCTGCCACAGCGGCGTCCGGCGGCCGGGAGTGCGGCGGGGCAGGAGCAGCGACCGCCCGGCGCACTCCCGGAACCGCGCAGCGAACAGCGCGGAGGCGCCGAGCTCCTCGGTCACGATCTGCTCGATCTCCTCGGCGTCGAACGCCGCGAGGTCGGTCGGCGCCTCGTCGAGGGTGTCCGGGATGCGCAGCACGATCCCGTCGTCCGAGTGAATGGCCTGCACGTCGACGCCGTACCGCTCGCGCAGGCGCCGCCCGATGGCCAGGGCCCAGGGGGCGTGCACCCGCGCGCCGTACGGCGAGTGGATCACCACCCGCCAGTCGCCGAGCTCGTCGTGGAAGCGCTCGACGACGAGCGTGCGGTCGTCGGGCACGTAACCGGTCGCCTCGCGCTGCTCGGCCAGGTAGGACAGCAGGTTGGCGGTGGCGAACTCGTCCAGGCCGGCCTCACGGACCCGGCGGCCGGCCGCCGCGGTGTCGCCCTTGGCGCCCGCCCCGGCGGCCGACAGCTCCCGCAGGAACGCGCCGACGGCCCTGCCCAGCTCGGCGGGACGGCCGGCCGTGTCGCCGTGCCAGAACGGCAGCTTGCCCGGCTGCCCTGGGGCGGGGGACACGAGCACGCGGTCGGCCGTGATGTCCTCGATCCGCCATGAGGTGGCCCCCAGCACGAAGACATCGCCCACGCGGGACTCGTAGACCATCTCCTCGTCCAGTTCGCCCACGCGGGAAGCCTTGTCTCCCACGAGGAACACGCCGAACAGGCCGCGGTCGGGGATCGTCCCGCCGTTGGTCACGGCCAGCCGCTGCGCACCCGGGCGGCCCTGCAGCGTGCCCGTCACGCGGTCCCACACGATGCGGGGACGCAGCTCGGCGAACTCCTCGCTGGGATAGCGCCCGGCGAGCATGTCGAGAGTCGCCTCCAGCGCACTGCGCGGCAGCGTCGCGTACGGCGCGGCCCGGCGGACCAGCTCCTCCAGCGAGTCGACCGTCCACTCGTCGAGCGAGGTCATCGCCACGATCTGCTGGGCCAGCACATCGAGGGGGTTGCGGGGATAGCGCATCTCCTCGATCCGGCCCGCCCGCATCCGCTCGGCGACCACCGCTGTCTGGACGAGGTCGCCGCGGTACTTCGGGAAGATGACGCCGCGGGAGACCGCGCCGACCTGGTGGCCCGCCCGGCCGATCCGCTGCAGGCCGCTCGCCACGCTGGGCGGCGACTCGACGCAGGCGACCAGGTCGACGGAGCCCATGTCGATGCCCAGCTCCAGGCTGGAGGTGGCCACGACGGCGGGCAGGCGCCCGGACTTCAGCGCCTCCTCGATCTGGGAGCGCTCCTCCTTGGAGACCGACCCGTGATGGGCCCGGACCACCTCGGGGATCGCCCCGCCGGAGGCTCCGGCCTGCGCCATCATCTCGGCCGGCGCGGCAGGCCGGCCCTGTGACCACTGGTCGCGCAGCTCCTCGAAGCCGGCGGACCAGTGAGCCGGGTCCGCTCCGCCGGCGCCCTCATCCCCGATTTCCCCGGCGGCGGGCACCTGGCTCCGCTCCCAGGCCAGCTCGTTCAGCCGGGTGCACAGGCGCTCGGACAGCCGCCGCGAATTGGCGAAGATGATCGTGGACCGGTGGGCGTCGATGAGGTCGAGGAGGCGCTCCTCCACGTGCGGCCAGATGCTGCGCCGATGCTCCGGCGCGTCGCCGTCCGCGCCCGGCGGCGGCGGGGCCAGCTCCGTCATGTCCTCCACCGGGACGACGACGTCGACCTCGATCACCTTGTCCGAGGGCGGCTGAACCACGGTGGCGGGGCGCGCCCCGCCCAGGAACGTCGCCACCTCGGCGACCGGCCGCACGGTCGCGGACAGGCCGATGCGCTGGGCCGGGGCGGGCAGCAGCGCGTCGAGCCGCTCCAGCGTCAGCGCGAGGTGCGCGCCCCGCTTGGTGGCGGCCACCGCGTGGACCTCGTCGACGATCACCGTCTCCACGCCGCGCAGCGCCTCCCGCGCCTGCGAGGTGAGGATCAGGAACAGCGACTCAGGCGTCGTGATCAGGATGTCGGACGGGTGGGCGGCGAAGCGGCGGCGGTCCTCGGCGGCGGTGTCGCCGGACCGGATGGCCACGGAGATCTCCGGGACGGGGGCGCCCGTCCGCAGCGCCGTCTGCCTGATGCCGGTGAGCGGGGCGCGCAGGTTGCGCTCGACGTCGACGGCGAGCGCCTTGAGGGGCGAGACGTACACCACCCGGCACAGCCGCTCAGGTCCGGCGGCCTTGCCCCGGCCGCGCCGCCCGCCCGCCCGCGCCCCGGTCGTCTCCGGCGTCTCACGCGCCTCCGGTGCGGCGGCGCGCTCCACGGCGAGGCGGTCGATCGCCCACAGGAACGCCGCCAGCGTCTTGCCCGAGCCGGTGGGGGCGACCACCAGGGTGTTGTCGCCGCGGGCGATCGACGACCACGCGCCCTCCTGCGCCGCCGTGGGCGCGGCGAACGCACCGGTGAACCACTGCCGGGTCACCGGGCTGAAGCCGTCGAGCGCGCTCACCCGCCCATCATGCATCGGCCCACCGACAGAAGACGCCATGCCGTCCAGCCGGCCGCGCCTTGAGGGTCCGTTCAGCTCTCTTTCAGGGCCAAGGCGAGCCGACGGCGACGATGATGATGGGCGCCGGGAATCTTGATGGCGCGAGGTTGAGCATCCGGCGGGTGCCGGCCTTCGACCGCCGCGCCCTCAGCTCCACCGGTAGCGAGTCTGGGACGACTCGTTCCCGGCGGCGAAGGCGAATCCCTTGTCCGGCTGGACCCGGTAGAGCTGAACATCGCCGGTCCGAACGGCGTCGCCCAGCTGATACCAGGTTCCGTCCTCGCGGGTGAGATGCCAGCCATAGGCCTGTTCGAACGCGGTCGCCACGGCTTCCCTGGTCGCCTGGTCGGTGACCAGGCTCGCAGTGCCTTCGATGACGTAGTCCATGCCGGTCAGGGTGTCGGTTCCGGTTGTCAGCGCGCAGTGCTGGTTGGCGCTGAGATTCCTGGCTTTCTGCTCGTTGTCGCCGGTGGTGAACCACATCGCGCCGAACTCCCAGATCGCCAGCAACGGTGTCACGTGGGGGCGGCCGTCCCGGCGCACCGTGCACAGCTGGAATTTCTGAATCCGGCGCAGTGCCCCCTCCGTCGCCTCCCACGGCGTCGGGCCGGCGCCTGGTGAGGAGAACGGACTGAGGCTGGTCTGCGGCGTGGTCGGGCCTTCGGTCGTATGAGTGGACATGATCTTCTCCTTGTGATCGTCGCGAATTCCGTCCCGGCGCATCCGCGGGGAAAGCTCAGCGGGTCCCGGCGAGATGGTCGGCCAGGATCGTGGTGACCGACAGCACGGTGTCGAAGTCCGGGACGAGCCGGGTTTTCGTCAGCGCGAAGGCGACCCCCCGTGCGGGGTCCGCGTAGGCGTAGCTTCCGCCCCCGCCCGGCCATCCGAAGGCCACGGAGTTCTCCTCGGCAGGGGCGCCCAACCTGCCGATCGGGAAGCCCAGCGCCATCCGCGCCGGGTTACCGGAGACCTGATCCGCACCCTCGAACGCGAGCGCGGACAGCTCCGCCAGCCGCGCGGAGTCCACGAGCTTGCCCTGCAGAACGGCGTTGTACATCGCGGCAAGGCCGTGCGCGGTGGCGATACACACCGACGGTATATCGGCGCGCAGGATCTCGCTGTCGTTGCCGAAATCGGCACTCGGCCGGCTTTCCCACGGCGCGTAGATCGCATCACCGTCGTCCGGGCCGGCAGGCCATTGCCGCGCCCGTTGCTCCAGGCGCGCCAACCCCGGCAGCGACTCCTTCGGAGCGGCGAAGTAGAGCTGCCCCTCGATCCCGAGCGGCGCGGTGATCCACTCACGCAGCAGCTCGGACATGGACCGCCCGGTCGCGCGGCGGGCCAGCTCGCCGACGAGATAGCCGAAGGTGTAGGAGTGATAGCCCATGGCCGAGCCCGGCCGCCAGAGCGGCTCGGCGGCGGCCAGCGACTCACACACCCTGGACCAGTCGGGAAGCTCACCCGGGGTGATCTCGCGCGGCATGGCCGGAAGACCGGCCGTGTGGGTCAGCACGTGCCGCAGTGTCGCCGTGGCCTTGCCGTGCACACCGAACTCGGGCCACAGGTCCGTGACAGGGCTGTCGTAATCGAGGAAACCGCGCGCGACGAGCAGGTGCGCGAGCGTGGCCGCCACGTTCTTGCCAGTGGAGAAGCTGAAGATCGGCGTGCCGGAGGTGAGTGGTCGCCCGATGGCCTGGTCGGCCGTGCCGGCCACCGCATCGACGATCGGCGCGCCATCCTGATAGACGGCGACCTGCACACCGGTCTCCGCGCCGATATCGACCAGCGAATCGATGCGACGCTGAATGTGTTCCTGTATCTCACTCATCGGCATCCTGCTCACTTTCCCCGGGGCCGCCCGGCTTGACATCGGGCTTCCCTGACAATGTGGTGAAGTATGGAAATCGACTACGCGGCCATCGAGTCGGAGCGCGCACGCATCCGCGAGCGTTATCTGTCCGAGCGCCGTGCGGACAGCAGCGCGAGGGGTCTCCACCACTTCGCGCTGATCTCGTCCGACGTACAGCGCACCATCGGCTTCTACCACGACCTCCTCGAGTTCCCGCTCACCGAGATCTTCGAGAACCGGGACTACCCGGGCTCCAACCACTTCTTCTTCGACATCGGCAACGGCAACCTGCTGGCGTTCTTCGACCTCCCCGGGCTGGACCTGGAGCCGTACAAGGAGGTCCTCGGGGGGCTGCACCACATCGCGATCTCCGTCGACAGGGAGAACTGGGAGCGGCTGCGGGGCAAGCTCGACTCCGCGGGCGTGCCGTACCAGGTGGAGAGCGGCAGCTCCGTCTACTTCCGCGACCCCGACGGCGCGCGCCTGGAGTTGCTGGCCGACCCCCTCGGGGAGATGTACGGCACGCGCGTGATGTGATCGGCGCCCGCGTGCCCGCGTCCCGCCTCGGGGAACGTCTCTCCCCGGGGCGGGGCCATACTGAACGCATGCGCTTCACGGACTTCTGGAACCGGATGCACCGCCACTTCGGCGAGGCATACGCCGAGTCGTGGGCCAAGGACTTCGTCCTGTCCGGCCTCGGGGGCCGGACGGTCGAGCAGGCGCTCGCCGACGGCCTGCCGGCCAAGCAGGTCTGGCACGCCGTCTGCCAGACGGTCGACGTGGACCCCAGGCTCCGCTGACCTTTCCCCTCCTCCACTCCTTCCTTACCTGTGCTCACCCACTTGAATGTCAGTTGAGTGCTTGCTAGCTTGTTGAGCAGATGAGCCTGGAGGAAGCGTATGAACGCTGGGGATGGGATGTCTCCCGATCAAGCCTTGTCCGAGATAGACAGGGTTGACCGGAGAGTCCGCCACTCGTCGCGAGGGGCGGGCTGGTACTTCGTGATCACGGGGCTGGCCACGATCGCGTACTGGCCTGCCATGTTCCTGGGTGACGACCCGGTGCCCGACGTCGCCGCGGTCGGATGGGTGGTCCTCACGGTCGTGTCCACCGTCTACTGGGTGCGCCGGAGGGTGCACAACCCGCTGGTCAGGCGGCTCAACGGCCCGATCACCGGGGCGTACGTGGTGACCATGCTCGCGGCGTTCGCCTTCTGCGTGTTCGTCATGCCGGAGCGGCCCGCCCCCGGCTGGGTGGCCGCGCTCGTCATCGTGTCGGTGGTGGCCGCGCTGCCTCTGCTGTACGCCGGCTGGCGGGTGCTGACCGACCGATGAGCACCCACCCCAGGCACGAGCTGGACGAGGTCATCCACGCGCCGGTCCGGCTGTCGATCATGGCGGCCCTGGCCGCGGCGGACAAGGCCGACTTCCGCTTCCTGCGCGACACCATCGAGGTCAGCGACTCGCTGCTCTCCAAGCACATCCTCACGCTCGAAGAGGCCGGGTACGTCCGGGTGGAGAAGACCTTCGTCGGGAAGCGGGGGCGCACCTGGCTCTCGCTGACCGCGCGGGGGCGTGCCGCGTTCGAGACGTACATGGACGTCCTGCGACGGATAACTGAGAGGACCCCCCTTGCTTGAGATCGACGACGTGCGCAAACGCTACGGAGACACGGTCGCCCTCGACGGCGTGAGCTTCGCCGTGCGGCCGGGCGAGACGTTCGGCTTCGTCGGCGCGAACGGCGCGGGCAATACGACCACCATGCGGATCGTCATGGGCGTGCTCCGGGCGGACTCCGGAGAGGTGCGCAACGCGGGGCGCGCTCTGACGTACGAGGACCGCCGCACGTTCGGCTACATGCCGGAGGAGCGGGGCTTGTACCAGAAGATGAAGGTCGCCGACCAGGTGGAGTACTTCGGCAGGCTCCGCGGGCTCGCCCCCGCCGCCGCCCGCCGGGCCGCGGCGGATCTGCTCGAACGCCTCGGCCTGGTCGAGCGGCGCGACGACGCGGTCGACGCGCTCTCCCTGGGAAACCAGCAGCGCGTCCAGCTCGCGGTCGCGCTCGTGCACGACCCGGCGGTGCTGGTCCTCGACGAGCCGTTCTCGGGTCTCGATCCGCTGGCCGTGGACGCGCTCGCGGAGGTGCTGAAGGACCGGGCCGCCGCCGGAGTGCCGGTGATCTTCTCCAGCCACCAGCTCGACCTGGTCGAACGGCTCTGCGACTCGGTCGGCATCATCTCGTCCGGGCGGATGGTCGCCTGCGGCCCGGTCGGCGAGGTCAAGGACAGGGAGGGCCGCCGCGTCCTGCGGGTCGTGGTGCGCGACGCGGCGCCGGGCTGGGCGGACGGCCTGCCCGGCGAGGTGACCCGCGACGGTGAGTGCGACGTGCTGCTCAGCGAGGGCGGCGACGACCAGGCCATCCTCCAGTCCGCCGTACGGGCGGGTCGCGTGGAGCACTTCGGCTGGCAGCAGCCGACGCTGGCGGAGATCTTCAGGGAGGCGGTGGCATGAACGGCCTGTTGCTGGTGGCCCAGCGCGAGGTCCGCACGCGGATCAGGACGAAGTCGTTCCTGATCAGCCTCGCGATCAGCGCGATCCTCGTGGCGGGGCTCGCGTTCGCCCCGAAGGTCTTCGGCGGCGACGACACGTTCGACGTGGGCGTGGTGGGGGCGGCCCCCGCGGCCGTCAGTCAGGTGCACTTCACGAAATATCCAGACGAGGCGGCCGTACGAAAGGCGGTGACCGGCGGAGACGTCGACGCCGCGCTGATCGGCGACCGCAGGGTGCTCGCCGACGGCGAGCTCGACCAGCGGCTCGGGCTCATCCTGGACAGCGCGCACCGCGAGGCGCAGATCAAGGCGGCGGGCCTCACGATCACGCCGCTCCAGGTCGAGTCGATCGGGGCCGACGCGCGCTACCAGGGCGTACGCACGGGGATCGCCACACTGCTGGTCTTTGTGCTGTTCTTCCTGCTCATCTACTCCGCGATGTACGTCGCGATGGGTGTGGTCGAGGAGAAGGGCAGCCGCATCGTGGAGATCCTCCTCACCTCCGTACGGCCCTGGCAGCTGCTGGGCGGCAAGATCCTCGGGCTGGGCTCACTGGGGCTGATCAACCTCGTGGCGATCATCGCAGCCGGCCTCTCCGCGTCCTTCGCGTCCGGCTTCGCGGCGGACCTCCCGCCGGGGATGGGCGGCATCGTGGTGAGCACGGTCGTCTGGTTCCTGCTCGGCTACGCCTTCTTCTCCGCCCTCGCCGCCGCCTTCGGCTCGCTGGTGTCCCGGCAGGAGGAGCTCAACAGCGTGCTGACGCCGATGAACACGCTGATGATGCTCACCTACGTGGTGGCCTACCTCGCCGCCGGCGAGCCCACCGGAACCCTGGCGCGGGTCCTGTCGCTGATCCCGCCGTTCTCCTCGATGGTCATGCCCGTGCGCACGGCCGCCTCCGACGTGCCGCTGGTGGAGATCGGGCTCGCGGCGGCGCTCATGGTCGTCGCCGTGGTGGCCGTGCTCCTGTTCGGCGCCCGGGTCTACGAGCGGGCCGTGCTGCGGACCGGCGCGCGGGTCAAGCTGGGCGACGTCGTCCGCTGACGACCCGACGCGCAAGAGGGGCCCGGCTCAGGCCGGGCCCCTCAGGCGTGCTCGTGATCGCGCGTGGAACGCGGTCCCGGGAAGATCAGTGCGCGAGCACCGGGATCGCGGGAGCGTCGTCGTCCTCGCTCGACGCCGTCACCGGGGATCCGCCCTGGTGGCCGGTGTTGACGAAGGCGGTCACGATGAGCGCGGACAGCACGAGGATGCCGACCGCCCACCAGATCGCGGTGGCGTAGCCGTGCACCGCCGCCTGGTTGACGAACGCGACCTTCCCGATGACGGGCGCCTGCGCGGCATGCGAGGTGATCCACCCCGTGGCGGCGCTGGCGGCGATGGTGTTGAGCAGCGCGGTGCCGATGGCGCCGCCGACCTGCTGCGAGGTGTTGATCATCGCGGAGGCGACGCCCGCGTCACGCGACTCGACGCCGTACGTCGCCAGGCTCATCCCCGGCATGAAGGCCGTGCCCATGCCGAGGCCCAGCAGGATCTGCGCCGGAAGCACCAGGCCCACGTACGAGCTTCCGGTCTCCATCTGGGTCAGGATCAGCATGCCGGCCGCCGCGACCAGGAATCCCGGTCCCATCAGCAGCCTCGGCGAGACGCGGGTCATCAGGCGGGCGCCGATCTGCGTCGAGCCGGCGATCATGCCGACGATCATCGGCAGGAAGGCGAAGCCGGTCTGGATCGGCGTGTACCCCTTGATGACCTGCAGGTAGTAGGTCAGGAACAGGAACAGGCCGAACATCGCGATGACGGCCAGGCCGAGCGACATGTACACGCCGGCGCGGTTGCGGTTCATCACCACGCGCAGCGGCAGAAGCGGAGCGCGCACCTTGCTCTCGACCAGCACGAACGCGGCGAGGAGCACCACCGCGGCGACGAACAGGCCGATGGTCGCGCCGGCGGTCCAGCCGTCGGACTCCGCGCGGGTGAAGCCGTAGACGAGGGAGACGAGGCCCAGGGTGGCCAGGACGACGCCGGGGATGTCCAGGTGGTTGGCGTTGCGGCTGCCGACCGGCTCGCGGACGACGAGCACGGCGCCGGTGGCGGCGACGACGGCGAAGGGGATGTTGACGAAGAACGTCCAGCGCCAATCCAGGTACTCGGTCAGGAGGCCGCCGAGGATCAGGCCGACGGCGCCGCCGCCGCCCGCGATGGCGCCGAAGATGCCGAACGCCTTGGCACGCTCCCTGGCCTCGGTGAACGTCACCGCGAGCAGTGACAGCGCGGCCGGCGCCAGCAGCGCGCCGAACGCGCCCTGCAGCGCGCGGGCACCGAGCAGCATCCCCTCGTTGACCGCGGCGCCGCCGAGCGCGGAGGCCGCCGCGAAGCCGATCAGGCCGGTGATGAAGGCGCGCTTGCGGCCCCACAGGTCCGCGATCCGCCCGCCGAACAGGAGCAGCCCGCCGAACGCCAGGGCGTAGGCCGTGATCACCCACTGGCGGTTGGCGTCGGAGACCCCCAGGTCGGCCTGGGCGGAGGGCAGGGCGATGTTCACGATCGTGGCGTCGAGCACGACCATCAGCTGGGCCATTGCGATGAAGGCGAGGGCTTTCCAGCGCCGGGGGTCCGGTTGGACCTGGGCTGTTTCAGGCATGGATTTACTCACTAACGGTGTGGAGAGAAGCAACTGGCAAGAGCGAGGTGGAAATGGAGAGCTGGGGGGCTCAGGCGCTCGCCGGTGTGATCAGTGGTCGTTACGGAGGTCCTCGAAGGTCGCCGCGGCTCCGGGCAGGGCCGAGCGCGCCGGAGCGCGAAGGCCGTCGAGGAAGAGCTGGAGGTGGCGGTGGACGAACCTGTCCAGGCTCACGCGGGTGGTGCCCGGGAGCGGGCGGGTGAGCTGCGCGATCGCGATCATGACGTCGCCGGAGGCCACGTCGGGCCTCAGCAGGCCCGAGTCGCGCGCCCGGTCCATGATGCCCTGCAGGGCCCGCTCAAGGCGAGCGCGTTTCTCGGCGAGCTGCGCGGCGAGGGCCTCGCAGTCTTCGGAAAGGATCGGGCAGAGGGCGCCGATCCGCTCCTCGGTCGCGCCGTACGCGAAGCGCCGCAGCGCCTCGAACGCGTCCTCCTCGTCGGCGAGCGCCGACTCGGCGAGCTCGATGGTCCGGTTCATGACCTCAAGGGTCACCTGGCGAATGAGTTCCGAGCGGTCGGCGAAGTGCCGGTAGATGGTGGCGTTGCCCACCCCGGCCCGCCGGGCGATCTCGTCGAGTGTCACGTCGGCCCCATGCTCCACGAACGCCTCACGCGCGGCCGCCACGATCCGTTCCCGGTTGCGCGACGCGTCCGCCCGCAGCCGAGGGCCGTGGCGCCGCTCGGCGGTCGTGCTCATGGTGCCCACAGCGGCGCTCCTTTCTGTCATCCGTCGTACGAATCGGGGAATGAGTCCCCACTTCGTGGATGTAGGAGCAAACCGGGAAGTCGTCCCCGGATATTTCGGGAAGTCGCTGTGGGCTGTGTCACATTCCGGTCGCCGCCTGACGACGGGGTGACGGGCGGGGCCGATGGAGCGGCTCGCCGGTTCGCCGGCCGTCGGGGCAGGACACCGCTATCCGAGCAGCTTGCCGATCGTGTCGGCCGCCAGGCCGGGGTCTTCGGCGCTCTCCTGGCCGTCCGGGGACCACAGGAACATCCACCCCTCGTTGGCGGGCGTGGCGAACACGATCGTCTGCTTGCCGGTGTGCGGATGCCAGATCCACAGCACCGGGTCGTCGTCGCCGAGCATCCTGCCGCCCAGGCCGCGCTCGGGGAGCCGCTCGGCGAGCGCCTCCAGGTGGGTGCGGCGCTGCCGGCCGTACGTGCTGGTCCCCGTCACGTCGCCGCCTTCAAGAGGAGATCCGGCTTTGGTACCAGGATCGCCGCAGGTCAGCGGGCTGGCAACCATGACTGGGTAACGCCCGGGAATGTAGCGCGGCGGTTGGGGTGCCGATCGCCCCGCCGTGTCGCCCCGTTCCGTAGGTGATCGAACAGTCGTTCGGCTATATTGAAGTGGTCGCCGCGGAGCCGTCGCACGCTCCGGGCGCCTCGCCAGGCGGGGATGCGGGAAGCTCCGGAAAATGTCAGTGGCACCCCGTAGCTTTTCGGTGACTAGCAGACGACGACCCTTCCAGGGGGCACCCAATGGCAATCAACGACCGCGA
The DNA here is from genome assembly GCF_040802045.1 of Microbispora sp. NPDC049125. NCBI lineage: Bacteria > Bacillati > Actinomycetota > Actinomycetes > Streptosporangiales > Streptosporangiaceae > Microbispora > Microbispora sp. NPDC049125. The sequence goes on from NZ_JBEZDW010000021.1 coordinate 23,465, forward strand.
GAAGGCCCTTGACACCGCCCTCGCGCAGATCGAGCGGCAGTTCGGCAAGGGCTCCGTCATGCGCCTCGGCGACGACGCGCGCGCACCGGTCGAGGTCATCCCGACCGGCGCGATCGCGCTCGACGTCGCCCTCGGCATCGGCGGCTACCCCCGCGGGCGGATCGTGGAGGTCTACGGCCCGGAGTCCTCCGGTAAGACCACGGTGGCCCTGCACGCGGTGGCCAACGCCCAGCGGGCCGGAGGGATCGCCGCCTTCATCGACGCCGAGCACGCCCTCGACCCCGAGTACGCGAAGAAGCTGGGTGTCGACGTCGACGCCCTGCTGGTGTCGCAGCCGGACACCGGTGAGCAGGCCCTGGAGATCACGGACATGCTGATCCGCTCCGGCGCGGTCGACATCATCGTCATCGACTCGGTGGCGGCCCTCGTGCCCAAGGCCGAGATCGAGGGCGAGATGGGCGACAGCCACGTCGGCCTCCAGGCCCGCCTGATGTCGCAGGCCCTTCGTAAGGTGGCCGGCGCCCTCAACCAGACCCGTACGACCGCCATCTTCATCAACCAGCTCCGCGAGAAGATCGGTGTCATGTTCGGCTCGCCCGAGACCACGACGGGCGGCAAGGCGCTGAAGTTCTACGCGTCCGTACGGCTGGACGTGCGGCGGATCGAGACGCTCAAGGACGGCACCGAGCCGGTCGGCAACCGGACCCGTGTCAAGGTCGTGAAGAACAAGATGGCCCCGCCGTTCCGCCAGGCCGACTTCGACATCCTCTACGGGTTCGGCATCTCCCGTGAGGGCGGCCTTATCGACATGGGCGTCGAGCACGGCTTCGTGCGCAAGGCCGGCGCCTGGTACACCTACGAGGGCGACCAGCTCGGGCAGGGCAAGGAGAACGCCCGCAACTATCTGAAGAACAACCCCGACATCGCCAACGAGATCGAGAAGAAGATCAAGGAGAAGCTGGGGATCGGGCCGCGCCTCGACACTCCCAGCGAGGCGGCCCCCGCCGTTCCCGCCCCCGCCCCAGCGGCGTCCACCCGGGCGGGCAAGTCGGCGGCGCCCAAGCCGGGTGACGTCTGAGCCCAGGCATGAGGAGCGACGAGACCCCCGGCCCCTCCGGTGACGAGATGGGCCCGGGGGACTGGGCCTCCGGTCCCTGGGGGCAGGCCGATGGCGACTCGCCGAGGGCGGCCGCCATCGACGCGCTGCGCGAGCAGATCCGAAGCCGCGAGGCCGGCCGCTCAGCGGGCGCCGCCCGCCGAGGCGCCCCTTTCCGCGCCGCCTCCTCCAGCGCCGCCTCGGTTGACGCCGGCTCGGCTGGCGCTCCGGCGTTTGACGTCGCCGCGTTTGACGTCGGCTCCTCCGGCGGTGAGCCGGCGCGCACGTCCGGCGGTCGAGGCACGAAAGGCGCGGGCCGGCGCGGCGCGGGCGGCCGGCGAGGGCGTGGCCGCCCGACCGACGAGGCTCAGCCGTTCCCCGACGACGGGGAGGGCGTGGACCGCGACGGCCTGAGTCGTGAGGGCGTGGACCGCGACGGCGGCCGGGGTCGTGAGGGCGGCGCGGGCCGGGGCCGCGGGCGCCGGGGAGGACGCGAGGGATGGCTGCCCGACGGGCCCCAGGAGGGCTCGGCGGCCAGTCAGGGGCCGGACGCCGACCCCGAGGCGGTGGCACGCGCCATCTGCCTGCGGCTGCTCACCATGGCCCCGAGGACGCGGGCACAGCTGGCGGACGCGCTGCGCAAGCGGGAGGTCCCCGAGGAGGTGGCCGACGCCGTGCTCGAGCGCTTCTCCGACGTCGGGCTCATCGACGACGAGGCGTTCGCGGCGGCCTGGGTCACCTCCCGGCACACCGGCCGCGGACTCGCCCGCCGCGCGCTCGCCCAGGAGCTGCGGCACCGGGGCGTGGACGAGGAGACGGTCAAGGAGGCCGTGGAGCAGCTCGACCCCGACCAGGAGGTCGAGACCGCCCGCGCGCTGGTGGCGCGGAAGCTGGGGGCGACGCGTGGGGCCGAGCCCCAGGCCCGCACCCGCCGTCTGGTCGGCATGCTCGCCCGCAAGGGCTACCCGCCCGGCCTGGCCTTCCGCGTCGTCCGGGAGGCTCTGGAGGCCGAAGGTGTGGACGTGGATGACCTTCCGGAGGGCTCTACGTGACCGAGAGCACCGGGCAAAAGTGGCTTGACAGGTCACCTTTGCTTGCTCGTTACCTCTTTGACGCTTAATCTCGACCGCAGTGAGGAGTTACTCCGCGCAGCGCGGATTGCCATAACGGTGAAGTACGACGGACGAGAGACACTGACGGCCCTCGGGCCTTCCGGCCACCCTTCTGGGGTATCCGGACATTGCGACGATATTTGTCCTGGTGACGCCACCGGGCCTTGCTGTGCTGCGCGCGTGACCCCTCGGCTGGAGATGTCGCCGAGGCGAGAGGGGTGGGCGCATGGACAACACAATCGTGATCGTTCTGGCGGTCGCGGTGGTGCTGCTGGCTCTCGTTGTGATCGCCGCCCTTGTCATGGTCATGCGCCGCACGAGCGGCGTCGTCACACCCGCCGGTCCCTCACCCGAGCAGCTCGCCGAGGTCAAGGCGGGCGTCAACGAGGAGCTTGAGCGGGCCAGGCGCGAGGCCGAGGAGATCCGCACCAGGGCCGAGCAGGACGCGGGGGAGATCCTCAAGAAGTCCGAGTCCCTGTCCGAGAGCGCCGCGCTCATGCGCAAGGAGGTCGAGGAGGAGGCCCGTCTCCTCAAGACGGAGCTCAAGGAGCTTCGCTCCGATCTCGAACGCAGGGAGAACCGGCTGGCCGAGCGGGAGGAGCGGCTCGACGAGGAGGCCCGCCGGCAGACCGAGCGGGCCCGCAAGCTGGCCGAGACCGAGACCGAGCTCGCCGACCGCCGCGCCGACCTTGAGCGCATCGGCGAGCGGCGCAGGGAGATCCTGGAGCGGGTCGCCGGGCTCACCGCCGACCAGGCCAAGAGCGAGCTGGTCAGGGAGATCGAGAATCAGGCGAAGCGCGAGGCGGCGCTGATCGTCAGGGAGATCGAGGGTGAGGCCCGCAAGGAGGGCGAGAAGCGCGCCTGCAAGATCGTGACGCTGGCGGTGCAGCGGGTGGCGACCGAGCAGACCGCCGAGTCGGTGGTGAGCGTGCTCCACCTTCCCGGCGACGAGATGAAGGGCCGCATCATCGGGCGTGAAGGCCGCAACATCCGCGCCTTCGAGTCCACGACCGGGGTCAACCTGATCATCGACGACACCCCCGAGGCCGTCCTGCTGTCGTGTTTCGACCCCGTTCGCCGCGAGACCGCCAGGCTGACGCTGGAGAAGCTCGTCCTGGACGGCCGCATTCATCCCCAGCGCATCGAGGAGGCGCACGAGCGCAGCAAGGCCGAGGTGCGGGACCTGTGCGTCCGGGCCGGGGAGGACGCGCTGGTCGAGCTCGGCATCACCGAGATGCACCCCGAGCTGATCACCCTGCTCGGCCAGCTCCGCTACCGCACCTCCTACGGGCAGAACGTGCTCAGGCACCTCATCGAGTCGGCGCACATCGCCGGGATCATGGCGTCGGAGCTGCGTCTCAACCGGGACGTGGTGAAGCGCTGCGCGCTGCTGCACGACATCGGCAAGGCCCTCACCCACGAGGTCGAGGGCAGCCACGCGCTGATCGGCGCGGAGATCGCCCGCCGGTACGGCGAGCACGAGGACATCGTCCACGCGATCGAGGCGCACCACAACGAGGTGGAGGTCCGCACGGTCGAGGCCGTCCTCACCCAGGCGGCGGACTCCATCAGCGGCAGCCGCCCCGGTGCCCGCAGGGAGTCGCTGGAGGCGTACGTCAAGCGCCTGGAGCGGCTGGAGGAGATCGCCCAGTCGTACGAGGGCGTGGACAAGGTGTTCGCCATGCAGGCCGGCCGGGAGATCCGCGTCATGGTGCGGCCCGACTCCGTGGACGACATCCAGGCGCAGGTGATCGCCAGGGACGTCGCCAAGCAGGTCGAGGAGGAGCTGACCTACCCGGGCCAGATCAGGATCACCGTGGTCCGCGAGTCACGCTCCACCGAGTTCGCCCGGTGAACCAGGTGAACCAGGTGAACCCGGGGGCCCTGAAACCAGCGGATCACGCCGCGCCGGCGCCTCCGGGGTGGATGCCCGGGGTGGCGTGATCCCCGGCATGGCCGCAGCGGACGGTCAGCCCGCCGCCTGGATTCGGTCGTGCCGTGACCGTCATCGCGTGGGCTCTGGCTATGGAAGTGACGATGGACAGGCCCAGCCCGGAGCCTCCGGCGCTCCCCGTGCGGTCCGGAGTCATCCGGCGGAAGGGCTCGAACAGATCGGGGATGCGCTCCGCCGGGACCTCGGGACCGGTGTTGGACACGACCAGCCCGTCATCCGGTGTCACTCGCACGTCCACGCTTCCTCCCGGCACGTTGTGCCGGACCCCGTTTTCCACCAGATTGGTCACCAGCTGCGTGAGCAGTACGGAGTCCCCCGTCACGGTGGTGGGCTGGGACCACAGCGTGACCCCGGGGAATCCGGAGACGACGTCCGCGGCGACCCGGTCGAACCGGACGGTCTCGACGTCGTCGAGGCCGTGGTCGCCGCGTGCCAGCATCAGCAGTCCGTCGATCAGGCGCTCTGTCCGCCGGTTGGCCTCCAGGAGTTCCGTCCTGAACCGCTCGACCCGCTCAGGCGTGGGATCGGCCAGGCCGATCTGGATGGCCGCCCGCTGAATGGCGAGCGGAGTCCGCAGCTCATGTGAGGCGTTCGCGATGAACCTGCTCTGTGCGGTCACCGCGCGTTCGAGGCGGTCGAGCATGGCGTCGAAGGTGTCGGCCAGCTCTTTCAACTCGTCCTTCGGCCCCGTGAGCGCGATCCGTTCGTCCAGGTTCGTCAGCGACAACCGCCGGGCGGTCGCCGTGATCCGCCCCAACGGCCGCAGCGTGCGCCCGGCCAGCCACCATCCGGCACAGATCGAGACCCCGATCAGCACGACCCCCACGGCCAGTGTGACGATCGAGACGCCGGTGCCGCTGCTGGCGACGTGCATGATGACCGTGCCGTCGGGGGTGACACGGACGGCGCCCGACTCGCTCCTCGCCCCGTATATGACGCCGTAGGTGACGAAGACGTTGACGGCGGCCAGCACGGCCGTGGACGTGGCGATGAACAGGACGCTGTAGAGCGCGGCGAGCCGGACCCTGAGCGTCATGGCAGGCGGTATCCGCTGCCGGCGACCGTCTCGATGACCGGAGGGTCGCCGAGCTTGGCCCGCAGCTTGCTCATGGTGACCCGGACGACCCCGCTGAACGGGTCGGTGTGCTCGTCCCAGGCCCGCTCCAGCAGCTCCTCCGCGCTCACGATCGTGCCGTCGGCCCGCATCAGGACCTCCAGCAGGGCGAACTCCTTGCGCGACAGCGCCAGATAGCGGCCGTCCCGGAACGCCTGCATGCGGGGTGTGTCGAGGACGATGTCCCCATGGGTCAGCAGTGGCGGGACGGGAGCCTGGCTGCGGCGTCCGAGCGCCTGGACCCGCGCCACGAGCTCCGCGTAATCGAACGGCTTGGGCAGGTAGTCGTCGGCGCCGAGGCCCAGCCCGGCGACCCGATCGCGGACCGACGCCGCCGCCGTCAGCATCAGGATCCTCGTCCGGGCGCCCGCCTGGGCGAGGTCACGGCAGATGGCGTCGCCGGGCGTCCCGGGCAGGTCGCGGTCGAGCACGAGCACGTCGTAGTCGTTGACGCTCAGCCGTTCGGCCGCCGCCGTTCCGTCGTAGGCGACGTCGACCGCCATCGCGTACCTGCGCAGCCCTTCGGCGACCAGATCCGCGAGAGCCTTCTCGTCTTCGGCCACAAGCACCCGCATGACCCAAGTCATACCCGGTCAGGGGTTACCTGAGTGTTAACGAGCGCGGTGACGGCCGGGAAACGTCCCCTCCGTGATCGTCTCCGGCATGAGAAGACTCGTTTTCGTCCTGGCGTTCCTGGTCGTGGGATGCGGCGCCATCCCGGGGCTCGGTGGCGACGCCAAAAGGCACGACCAGCTCGTCAAGTACGCCCAGTGCCTGCGTCAGCAAGGAGTCAACGCGAGCGACCCCCCGGCCGGTGACGACAGCTTCAACCTCGACGCCCGGAAGGTGCCCAAGGACAAGCTCGAAGCCGCGCTGGAGACCTGCAAGAAATACCGCCCACAGGAGGAGCCGCCGAGCGCGGAGGACCTCGACAGGATGCGCAAGACGGCCGCCTGCCTGCGCAGGAACGGCGTCGAGGCGTCCGATCCGACGGCCGCTGAGCCGGGAATCCATATCGGCGAACCCCCGCCCGGCAAGGACGTCGACGCGATCATGGCCGCCTGTCAGAAAGAGGTGGGGGAGTGAGACGGCTGATCGCCGTGCCTCCCGTGCTGGCCCTCGTGCTGACCGCCTGCACTCCGACACAGGCGGCCACCCCGTCGTTCCCCACGACACCCGTCGTCCGTACGGACCTGGTCAGCAGGAACAACGTGGACGGCACGCTCGGCTACGCCGGCCGCGACACCGTGGCCGGCGGCCCGGGGATCGTGACGTGGCTGCCCCCGGACGGCCGGATCATCAGGCGCGGTCAGAGGGTCTACGCGGCCGACGGGCACGCCGTTCCCCTCCTCTACGGACGGACCCCGCTGTGGCGGACGCTGTCGGCCGGGATGCGAGGCCGGGATGTGCGGGTGGTCGAGCGGAACCTCGCCGCCCTGGGCTACTCGCTGGACGTGGACGACCGGTTCACCTGGGCGACGGCGGTGGCCGTCAAGGCGTGGCAGCGCCACCTCGGCCGGCCCCAGACCGGCACGCTCGCCGCGCCGGACGCCGTCGTCCAACCCGGCCCGATCAGGGTCGCCTCACGTGTCGCGCGGCTCGGCGGGCCCGCCTCGGGCCCGCTGCTCACCGTCACCGGCCTCAAACGTCAGGTCGTCGTCGACATCCCCGTGGACCGGCAGCAACTCGCGGTCAAAGGCGGGAAGGTCACCGTCACGCTCCCTGGCGGAAAGACCACGACGGGGCACGTCACCGCCATCGGCACCTCCGCCAAGGCGGCGGCCACCGGCCAGACCGGGCAGGGCACCGAGACGGCCACCATCGCCGTCACGGTCACCCTCGACCATCCGAAGGCCGCGGGACGTCTCGTCGCGGCACCTGTCACCGCCGGGTTCGCCGGCGCCGTTCACAAGGACGTGCTCGCCGTGCCCGTCGAGGCCCTGCTCGGGCAGGCGGACGGCACGTTCGCGGTCGAGGTGGAAGGAAGGCTCGTCACGGTCGAGATCGGACTGTTCGCCGGTGGGCTCGTCGAGGTCACCGGAGTGGCCGAGGGCACGCGGGTCCAGGTGCCGAAACCATGAGCGTGATCGAGCTGGAGCACGCGTCGAAGACGTACCCGGGCGGGGTGGCGGCCCTGCGGGACGTGACGCTGACGATCGGCCCCGGGGAGCTGGTGGCCGTCTGCGGGCCGTCCGGATCGGGCAAGTCGACCATGCTCAACCTGATGGGGACGCTCGACCGGCCGAGCGAGGGCCGCGTCAGGCTGCTCGGCTTCGACATGGCCACCCTGTCCGACCGGCGGCTGTCGGCGGTGAGAGCGCACTGGATCGGGTTCGTCTTCCAGCAGTTCTTCCTCACGGGCCACCTGACGGCCGAGGAGAACGTGGCCACCAGGCTGCTCTACCTGGGCGTCCCCGGCCGCCGCCGCATCGCGGCCGCGCGCGAGGCGCTCGAACGCGTCGGGCTCGGCGATCGGCTCACCCACCGCCCCCACGAGCTGTCGGGCGGCGAACGCCAGCGGGTGGCGATCGCCCGCGCCCTGGTCGCCCGGCCGGTGGTGCTGTTCGCCGACGAGCCCACCGGCAACCTGGACACGGCCTCCGGCGGGGGCATCGTCGACATCCTGTGGAAGCTGCACGAGGAGGGCACCACCGTCGTGGTCATCACCCACAACACCGACCTGGCCGAGGCCCTCCCGCGCCGCGTGGACCTCCTGGACGGGAGGATCCTGTGATCTCCGTGTCTCCTGTGATTCCCGAGATTCGCGAAATCCCCGCACCGGCCCGGCTCAGCGCATGGGACCTGGTCGCCGTAGGGCTGGCCGGGCTGCGGGCACGCCGGGGCAGGGCCGTGCTGTCGGCCCTCGGAGTGGCCATCGGGATCGCGTCGATGGTCGCCGTGATGGGCATCAGCACGGTCAGCGGCGCCGGTCTGCAGGAGCAGCTGGCCCGTGTCGGGACGAACGTGCTGACCGTGGCGCCGGGTCATTCGATCAGCGGGGACCAGGCCTCGCTGCCGCTCGAGTCGGTCGCCCGCGTCTCCCACATCCCCGGTGTCGTCGGCGCCACCGCCATCGCGTACGTGAAAGGGGCGACCGCCCGCCGCACCAGGCTGATCGACCCGGCGATCACCAACGGAGTGGGGGTCGCCGCCGTCCGGCTCGACGTCCTCGCGACGCTGAAGGGGACGGTCAAGTCCGGCACGTTCCTCAACGCCGCCACCGCGCGGTACCCGGTCGTCGTCCTCGGCACGTACGCCGCCGACCGGTTCGGCATCGACCGGCCCGGACGGCAGATCTACGTCGCGGGCCGGTGGATGACGGTCATCGGCATACTCGACTCGCTCCCGCTCGCCCCCGACATCGACAACGCCGCCCTCGTCGGCTGGCCGTACGCGGAGGCGCAACTCGGTTTCGACGGCCACCCCACCATCGTCTACGAACGGTCGGCCGACGACCGGGTCGGCGCGATCGCGAAGGTGCTCGCCGCGACGGCCGACCCCGAACATCCCGACCAGGTCCAGGTCAGCCGCCCGTCCGACGCGCTCACGGCCGAGCTGGCCGCGCGTGCGGCGTTCAACACCCTGTTCGTCGGGCTCGGCGCGGTCGCCCTGCTCGTCGGCGGCATCGGCATCGCCAACATCATGGTCATCTCGGTGCTGGAGCGCCGCCAGGAGATCGGCCTGCGCCGCTCCCTGGGGGCGACGCGAGGGCAGATCCGCCTGCAGTTTGTGGTCGAGGCGGTGGCCCTCTCCCTCGCCGGAGGCGTCACCGGGACCGTCGTGGGCGTGGCCGTGAGTCTGCTGTTCGCCTTCGGCCAGGGCTGGCCGTTCGCCCTGCCCACCCAGGTCGTCGTTCTCGGGGTCACCGCGGCCGTGCTGGTCGGAATCGTCTCCGGCCTCTACCCGGCGCGCCGCGCCGCCGCCCTCACTCCCACCGAGGCCCTGGCGACCCTCACCTAGCCTCGCCCGGGCTGCCGTGTGGCCCGGTCGAGAGCCGGTGGTGAGGAGTAACGGGTGGCCAGGACGCCCAGGTAGTCGATGACGGCCCGTTTCCACGTGCCGTCGTCGAACATGTGGCGCAGGGCCTCGTCGACCTGGTCCCGCAGGGCCGCCGACTCCGCGGCCACGCCGTACCTCTCGGTGGTCAGCGGCCTGCCGCTGAAGCGGAACCGGCCGGGATAGAGCGAGGTCAGCCCGGCGAGGACCGGGGCGTCGGCGACGACGGCGTCGGTCCTGCCGTCGGCGAGCAGCGGCGCGCACGCGGCCGGGACGTTGGCCTCCGCGAGGAAGAACGCCTTCCACCGCGTGCCGAACCGGGTCACCAGCGGCTTCGAGGAGGCCCTGGTGGCGCACACCCGCTTGCGCGCGAGGTCGCGGACCCGGCGGATCGACAGGTCCCCGGCGCGGACGAGGATGTCGCTGCTCGTCACGAGGTAGGGGCCGGCGACGTACGGGCGGGCCGCCTGGCCGGAGGCGCCGAAGACCAGGTCCGCTCCGGCGGGGTCGAGGGTGTAGGCGATCTGGTCGTCGCGGTAGCCGAGCTCGCGCGCGACGTAGTGGGCGACCGCGATGTCGAAGCCTGTGAAGCTCCCGTCGGGCTGGCGGGTCACCAGGCCGGGCTGCCCGGGGCGTACGGCGACGACGAGCGAGCCGCCGTTCCCGCATCCGGTGAGGAACACGGCCGCCAGGCAGCTCACCACGCTCGTCACGGCAACGCCACGCCACACGCGATCAATATCGGGGCAGCGCGCGGCGGTCCGCCACCAGCGACACGCAAAGGTCCCTTGACCCGGCCGGCACCCGCGGTGGTCAGCGGGCGACCGCGACCTCGTCTCCGGCGATCCCGGGAGCCGCGATGGCGGCCGGCGCCTTGCGGCTGCGCCGGCTCCGCCGTTCGAGCCGGGTGGCGAGGTAGCCGAGCGCCAGGTTGATCGCGATGTAGAGCGCCGCGACCACGATCACCGAGGGGATGAGGTTGAAGAAGTTCGCCGGGACGACCCGGGCGCCGGCGTTGAGGAGATCGGCATAGGCCACGACGAACCCGAGCGCGGTGTCCTTGAGCAGGACGACGAGCTGGCTGATGATCGCCGGCAACATCGCGGTCACCGCCTGTGGCAGCAGGATCAGCCGCATGACCTGGTTCTTCCGCAGGCCGGTCGCGTAGCCCGCCTCGGACTGGCCGCGGGGGACGGCCCGGATGCCGGCCCGGACGATCTCCGCCAGGACCGACCCGTTGTACAGCGTGAGCCCGAACACCACCGCCGTGAACTCGGTCACGATCAGGCCGGCGAGGCTCCCGCCGTACTGGGCGAAGAAGATCAGCATGAGCAGCGGGATGGCGCGGAACAACTCGACGACGACGCCCGCGGGGACGCGGACCCACCGGTGGTCCGACAGCCGGGCGATGCCGAAGACGGCGCCGAAGACGAGGGCCAGGACGGCGGCCACCGCCGCGGCGGACAACGTGTTGCGCAGGCCGGGCAGGATCAGCTCGGTCCAGGTGTCGGCCTGGATGAACGGCCTCCACAGCTTGCCGTCCCACTGGCCCTTCGCGTCGAACTTCGCCCACACGACGTACGCCACGAGCAGCAGGACGACGCCGAAGGCCAGCGTGAGCACGTTGTTGCGCATCCGGGAGCGCGGCCCCGGCGCGTCGTAGAGGACGGTGGCCTGTGTCATCGCGCCACCGCCATCCGCTGGGCGAGCCGGCCGAACAACAGGCCGATGGGGAGCGTCAGGATCACGAACCCGGCCGCGAAGCCCAGGAAGATCGGGATGATGGCGTCGCCGTGTGCGTCGAACATGTTCTTCATGCGCAGCGCCGCCTCCGCGACCCCGATCGCCGCGGCGACCGTCGTGTTCTTGATGAGCGCGTTCAGCACGGTGCCGAGCGGCGCGATGACCGCGCGGACGGCTTGGGGCAGGATCACCAGGCGGAGCGTCTGCAGGAACGTCAGCCCGATCGACCGGGCCGCCTCCGCCTGCCCGAGCGGCACCGTGTTGACGCCGGATCGGACGACCTCGCAGACGAAGGCCGCCGTGTAGGCCGACAGCCCGATCGTGGACAGCCAGAAGTTGTTGACCGACAGGTCGTCACTGGAGAACTGGACGTTCATGACGGTGCCGAGCCCGAGGCCGCAGAAGACGATGATCAGCGTCAGGGGCGTGTTGCGCAGGATGTTGACGTAGACGGTGCCGGCGCCCCTGAGCACCGGCAGCGGGCTCACCCGCATGGCCGCCAGCACCACGCCCCAGACCAGCGAGATCAGCCCGCTGATCACCGCGAGCTTCACCGTGAGCCAGAAGGCCTGCAGGATCACGGGAAGCTCTTCGACGACGGCCTCCACCGCCTTCTCCTCTCCGCGCTCCGGTCAGTACCGCTCCACCGACGGCGGGGAGCTGAAGAACTTGCCGAACTCGCCGAGGTTGGCGTCGATCGACTTGCGCCAGGTGCCGTCCTTGAACATCTTCTCGATGGCCGTGTTGATGGCGTCGCGCCCGGACTTGTCGTCCATCTTGATCCCGACGCCGTACTTCTCGGTCGAGAACGGCTTGCCGACCAGCTTGAACTTGCCGGGGAACTGCGCGGCGAAGCCGGCGAGGATCGTGGCGTCGGTGGAGATGGCGTCGACCTGCTTGTTCTCCAGCAGCGGCAGGCAGGCGCCGTAGCCCTGCTGCTGGGTGAGGTTCTTCGACTCCCACTCGGTGCCGAACTTGTCGGCCAGGCGCTTGGGGGAGGAGGAGCCCTGCGCGCCGCAGACCTTCTTGTCCTTGAGCGACTCGACGTCCGTGATCGTGGTGTCGTCGGCGCGGACCAGGATGTCCTGGCCGGTGACGAGGTACGGCCCGGCGAAGGAGATCTTCTTCTTCCGCTCGTCGGTGATGGAGTAGGTGGCCACCACCATGTCGACCTGGCCCTGCTGGATGAACGGCTCGCGGTTGGCCGACTGGGCCTCCTTGAACGTGATGCCGCTCTCCGGGACGCCGAGCTCCTTCGCGACGTACTTGGCGACGTCGACGTCCATGCCGGCGTAGCCGCCGTCGGGCTTCTTCAGACCCCAGCCGGGCTGGTCGATCTTGATGCCGATGACGAGCTTCTTGTCGTTCTTGGCCTTGTCGACGATCGAGCCGGCTGCCGAGTTGCCGCAGGCGGTGAGGCCGGTCGCCATGGCCGCGAGCGCCAGAAGGCAGGCTCCGAAGCGCATCTGTGTCACCTTTCGCTTTCTGAGCTGGGGAATCAGTGCGTGAGGATCTTGGAAAGGAAGTCCCGAGCCCGCTCGGTGCTCGGCTGGGTGAAGAACTCCGAGGGGGTGCCCTCCTCGACGATCCGGCCCTCCGCCATGAACACGACCCGGTGGGCCGCCCGGCGGGCGAAGCCCATCTCGTGGGTGACGACCATCATCGTCATCCCGTCGCCGGCGAGGCCGACCATCACGTCGAGCACCTCCTGGACCATCTCGGGGTCGAGTGCCGAGGTGGGCTCGTCGAAAAGGATCATCTTGGGATCCATGGCGAGGGCGCGGGCGATGGCGGTGCGCTGCTGCTGGCCGCCGGACAGCTGGGCGGGGTACTTGGCGGCCTGCGAGGCGATGCCGACCCGTTCGAGCAGCTCCATGCCGCGCCGCTCGGCGTCCTGCCGGGAGACCCCGCGGACCTTCATCGGCCCGAGGGTGACGTTCTCCAGGATCGTCTTGTGGGAGAAGAGGTTGAACGACTGGAAGACCATGCCGACGTCCGACCGCAGCCGGGCCAGGGCCTTGCCCTCCTCCGGGAGCCGCGTGCCGTCGAAGGTGATGGTCCCCGAGTCGATCGTCTCCAGGCGGTTGATCACCCGGCACAGCGTCGACTTGCCCCCGCCGGACGGGCCGATGACGACGACGACCTCGCCGCGCGCCACGCTCAGGTCGACGTCCTTGAGGACGTGCAGCGGCCCGAAATGCTTGTTGACCCCCTCGAGCCTGACCAACGGGGTGGATCCACCGGTCTCCGTCATGGTCAACAACGTAGGCGGGTCAATCTCGTCAAGTCACTAAAGCGCCGGTACCGATCCGATCACAGGCGACGTTCAGGCTGTCAGGTCGCTCCTCCAGGCGGGCCCGGCGCCGATGGCCGCACTCGTGCTCTCGCGCGTCGAGCACAACCGGCCGCGCGCTTCATGACCGGACCTCCGCCTCGGTACCCGTGCAGACCGACCGTGTGCGGCGCAGGTAGGACCAGGCGACCACGCCCAGTGCGATGCCGTACACGGCGAAGGCGCCGAGCCCGATCCAGATCACCAGCAGGGCGTCACCCGGGGTGGGCAAGTCCCCCCGGGGCACGGTCACCACGCCGAGCGTGCCGAGCGCGGCATAGACCGCTCCGGCCCCTCCGTAGGGTGCGAGCGTGGCGGCACCGATCATCGCGGGAGTGAGCGGCAGCCAACGAGGCACCCGCCTGCCGCGCAGGGAGAGCGTCCACCGGGGGAACACCTGCCCCCACGGCCGCACCAGACTGAGGATGAGGAACACTCCGAGCACGGCCAGCAGCGCCGTGGCGTCGATGCCCCAATGCGCCATGGTGAGCCACACCCCCGAGGCGCCGTTGCGTTCGCTGATCGCCAGCATCTGTGCTCCGCTGACACCGGCGAAGGTCCCTCCCAGCGCCCACGTCGTCTTCATGGCCGCGTACGGCAGGAATGCCAGGGCGCCCGCATAGGCCAGCGCGCGGACGCGCCGTGGAGCGGCCGTGGGCTCCGGCCTGCTCCGCGCGGCGGAGGAGGCGTGTACGGCGCCGCACCGCGGGCAGGTGCCGTACGCGGACGAACGCCACGAGCGGGTCGTGGCGACGAGCAGCACCACACCGGCCGCGGCGAGCGCCCGGTTGGCAGTGGCCGTCCAACTGTCGACGGTCTGGTTGACGGCGAAAGTGACCATGTCCATCAGCAGGCCGAACGCGGCCGCGCCGCTCAGCACGCACAGCGCGACCAGTGTGACGAGAACGACCGGCCGGGGAATCCGCCGGCCCCAGGGCCGTACGACCGCCAGGGCGGCCATCGTCGCCAGGACGGCCACGGCCACGACGGCCCAGTTCAGGCCGACCGGCAGCGGCTCGGCTGCCCGGTAGAACACCGCGGTTCCGGTCAGCGCACAGACGAGGCCGAACCCTCCGTACACCGCCGCCCAGCCGAAGGCCGCGTACCCGGTCCAAGACGACCGCCGAGGCCCCCGGCCAGGTGCCGGCACGTTCGCCGTAGGTGCGGTCTCAGTCATGATCCGACCGCCGGAGCGGTTCCGTGACATTCGGTGCGTCTGTCATGTTTCGCAAATTACGTACGAGAGCCTGTGGCGAAGCTGAGATGGGCTGAGAGAGCTCACAGGTCTTCATCACTCGTACGGAACAGGGGCGGCGGGCGGCTTCGGGCTCTTCGGGCTCTTCGGGCGGTGGTACGGGAGAAGGCGGGGGAGCGCCTACCCTTGTAGTGCGATGACTGCGACCACTATGGGCACCGAGGGCGCGACCCGCACCTACGAGCTGCGGACCTACGGCTGCCAGATGAACGTGCACGACTCCGAGCGCCTGGCCGGGCTGCTGGAGGACGCCGGATACGTCCGCGCCCCCGACGGGGAGACGGCGGACGTCGTGGTCTTCAACACCTGCGCGGTGCGGGAGAACGCGGACAACCGGCTCTACGGCAACCTGGGCCACCTGCGCCCGGTGAAGACGGCCCGCAAGGGCATGCAGATCGCCGTCGGCGGCTGCCTGGCCCAGAAGGACCAGGGCGAGATCGTCCGCCGGGCTCCGTGGGTCGACGTGGTGTTCGGCACGCACAACATCGGCTCGCTGCCGGTGCTCCTGGAGCGCGCCCGCGTCGCCGAAGAGGCCCAGGTCGAGATCAAGGAGTCGCTGGAGACCTTCCCCTCGACGCTGCCGAGCAGGCGCGAGTCGGCGTACGCCGCGTGGGTGGCGATCTCGGTCGGCTGCAACAACACCTGCACGTTCTGCATCGTGCCGTCGCTGCGCGGCAAGGAGAAGGACCGCCGGCCCGGCGACGTGCTCAGCGAGGTGCGGACCCTGGTCGGCCAGGGCGTCCTGGAGATCACCCTGCTCGGCCAGAACGTCAACACCTACGGCGTCGAGTTCGGCGACAGGCTCGCCTTCGGCAAGCTGCTGCGGGCGTGCGGGGAGGTCGAGGGGCTGGAGCGGGTCCGCTTCACCTCGCCCCACCCGGCGGCCTTCACCGACGACGTGATCGCGGCGATGGCCGAGACGCCGAACGTCATGCACCAGCTCCACATGCCGCTCCAGTCGGGCTCCGACCGGGTGCTCAAGGCCATGCGCCGGTCCTACCGCTCCGACCGCTACCTCGGGATCATCGAGCGCGTGCGGGCGGCCATGCCGGACGCCGCCATCTCGACCGACATCATCGTGGGCTTCCCCGGCGAGACCGAGGAGGACTTCCAGCAGACGCTCGACGTCGTACGGCAGGCCCGGTTCGCCAACGCCTTCACGTTCCAGTACTCGATCCGCCCGGGAACGCCCGCCGCCACCATGGACGGGCAGGTGCCGAAGGCGGTCGTGCAGGAGCGGTACGAGCGGCTGGTGGCCCTCCAGGAGGAGATCTCCTGGGCGGAGAACCGCGCGCAGGTCGGCCGGATCGTGGACGTCCTGGTCGCCGAGGGCGAGGGCCGCAAGGACGAGGCCACCCGGCGGCTGTCGGGCCGCGCCGCCGACAACCGGCTCGTGCACCTGGCCGCCGTGGACGCCCGTCCCGGCGACATGGTGACCGTCGAGGTGACCTACGCCGCGCCGCACCACCTGGTGGCCGACAAGGTCATGTCGGTGCGGCGCACCCGCGCGGGCGACACGTGGCAGGCACGCCAGGAGTCACCGGACCGGGGCCGGGCCGTCAGCCTCGGCATGCCGTCCATCGGCCGTCCCGCCGCCGTTCCCGCCTCCGCCGAGCCTCCCGCCTGCTCCGCCGTCTGACGTGGCCGCCACGGCGTCCGCCGGCGTAGGGGTGAAGCACTACCGGCGCGGGCTGAGCCCGTCCAGCACGGTGGAGCAGTACTCGCGCCGCAGCCCCTCGAAGCGTGCGCAGGCGTCCTGCGCCTGGCCCGGCGCCGGAGACGCCGCCCGCTCGGGCCGGGGTCGCGCGGGCGCCGCGCCGCCGTTCCCCCCAGGTGCCGTACGGCGATGCGCCGCGGGCGGATGGAGCGGAGAGCCGGGGGCGGGCCGCCCTGCCCTCGGGACACGTTGCCGGGCGGAACGGGCACCGGGACGAGCACCGGGAAGCGCGCCCCGCGCGCCGGTGGGCGGCGAGAGATCCGCCGGCGTCCCGATCCATGGGGGTGGCGGGACCCTGACCGGGGGCGCGCCCGCCCCGATGGCCGTCGGTCTGGCCGTCGGTGTTTCCCGGTAGGGCTGCGCGGACGGTTCCCGGTAGGGCTGCGCCGACGGAGCGGACGGCCAGGCGGAAGGCCGTCTGGAGGGCCTGGCCGGGGGCTGCCCGGACGGCCGGCTTGAGGGCCAGGCGGGAGGCCGTGCGGAGGGCCTGGCCGGGGGCTGCCCGGACGGCCGTCTAGGGGGCCAGGCGGAGGGCCCGGCGGACGGCCCGGCTTGAAGGACGGAGGCGGCGCGGTGCTCGGGCAGCACGGCGAGGACGACGGCGAGCACCGCGATCGAGGCGGCCCCGGCGGCGCCCGCCAGGGCGAGAGCCGTACGGGCGCGACGGCGGTGCCGCGGACGGGGGGAAAGGTCCGGCAACGTGGGATTCTTCCGTTAGACGGTTCTCGATTCCCGCCAGTCTGCCGACCGCCCGGCCGTCATGGGCCGGAGTTCCCCGCCGGTGACCCCAGGCCGTTCAGGGCGCCTTCCCGGCGCGATCCTCAGGAGAGTCCTCGAAGATCTCCGGCTCCGGAGCGCGCTCGGGCAGGTCCCGGCGGCGCGCCATGGGGCCGATGAGCAGGATCAGGGTGGACGGCACCAGCGCGGCCATCATCACCCACAGCGTCGTGCGGACGCCGATCGCGCCTCCGAGCGCGCCGCCGAGAAGCGCCCCGACCGGGATCGCGCCGTAGTTGAGGAACTGCATGCTGACGAGGACGCGGCCGAGCAGGTGGCCCGGGACGTACGCCTGACGGAAGGCGCCCTTGACGACGTTGCCGACGGTGATCGCCGCGGACAGGACGACCCCGCCCGCCACGGCGAAGGCCAGCCCCCAGCCAGGCCCGGTGAGCGGGATGAGCAGCCCGAACGGCATGCCGCCGAGCTGGCACAGCACCATCGCGCGCGCGGTCCCCACGCGGCGCGCGAAGCGGGCCGCCACCGCCGCGCCGGCGAGGCCGCCGAGGCTCATGCCCGCGACCACCAGTCCCGCGGCGCCGGGACCGATCTCCACGACGCGCAGGAGGAAGACCACGAGGAGCGCCTGATAGCCGTTGAGCGCCAGGTTGGCGGCGGCGCCGGAGACGGTGAGGACCCGCAGGTACGGGTCCCGGGCCACGAACCGCAGCCCTTCGGCGATCTCCCGCCGCAGCCCGTCGCGCGGCCGGGCCCGCGGCTCCCGCGTCTCCCTCGCGCCGATCCTGAGCAGGCAGATCGCGGAGACCAGGAAGCTCGCGGCGTCGGCCAGCAGTCCGGCGACGGCCGTGAACGCCTGCGCGATCAGCCCGGCGAGGCCGGGCCCCCCGACGTACGCGGCGGACTCGCTGCCCATCAGCATGGCGTTGCCCGCGGTCAGCTCCTCAGGAGGCAGGATGACCGGCAGGTAGGCGTTGTAGGCCGTCTGGAAGAAGACGGTGGACACCCCGCCGAGGAACGCGACGGCCAGCAGATGCGCCATGGTCAGCGCGCCGTACCAGGCGGCGACCGGCACGCTGAGGAACAGCAGGAGCGAGATCACATCACATGTGATCATGACCGGCCGCCGGGGGAGACGGTCCACCCACGCGCCTGCGGGCAGGCCGACCAGCAGCCACGGCAGCCACGAGGCGGCGGGCAGTGCGCTGACCTGCAGCGTGCTCGCGTGCAGCGACGAGACGGCCACCAGCGGGAGGGCCACCACGCTGATCATGCTGCCCAGCGTGCTGGTCGTCTGCCCGATCCACAGCAGGCGGAAGTCGCGGCGCCGGAGGGGGCTTCCCGCCGGGGTCCGCGACCGCGCGGGCGCCGTCATGGCCGGGCCGGGACGCCGTGGGCGAAGACGTACACCGGCTCCCGCCGCCGCCCGTCCTGGGGGAGCTCCCGCGTCGCCCACCGGTCGAGCACGGCGATGATCTCGGCCGACAGCTCGGTCAGCTCCCCAGGCGTCAGCCGGAGCCACTTGTCGGTGGCGAACGGCCCCTCGGGCCAGGCCTTCCGCTCCTCCTCGGAGGCCGCGTACCAGGTGCGGACCGCGTTCATGTGGTAGTCGAGGTTGAGCGACTCCGCGGCCGCCGCGACGGCCGCGGCGGCGGGGTCCTCGTCGAAGTCCCTCGTGGACCATCGCAGGCCGGCCGAGACCGGCCGCCACCAGCGTTCCCGTCGGTCGCGGGCGAGCTCGGGGGCCTCCTCGATCAGGTCGCACGTGCCGAGCACCCGTAGGTGATGGCTGACGTTGGCCACCGCCTGACCGGTGCGTCCGGCCAGCATGCTGGCCGTGGCGGGGCCGTCGAGCTTCAGCGCGTCGATGAGGCGGCGGCGCAGCGGATGCGCGAGCGCGGCCAGGACGCGCGAGTCGGTGACTTTGCGGATCTCCTCAGTGGCCATGCCTCCACGTTGACATCCGCAATACCTGTTGCGCAACATCTATTGTGCAATTCATGTTGCACATAGCCGCGCGGGTCCCGGCGGGCGGACGTCCCCTCGCGGCGGCGACTCCGCCGGAGCGCCTAGCATCTCGGATGTGTCCGTTCGAGAACTCGTCGTCCTCGGCACCTCGAGCGCGGTGCCGACGCGCCGCCGCAACCACAACGGATATCTGCTGCTGTGGGACGGCCAGGGGTTCCTGTTCGACCCGGGGGAGGGGACGCAGCGTCAGATGCTGCACGCGGGAGTGAGCGCGCACGACGTCACCTGGATCTGCGTCACCCACTTCCACGGCGACCACTGCCTCGGTGTGCCCGGAGTGGTCCAGCGCGTCGCCCGCGACCGGGTGGTTCATCAGGTACAGGCCGCCTACCCCGCCTCCGGTGAGCACTACTGGCGGCGGCTGCGCCACGCCGCGGTGTTCGCGGACACGGACGTGATCACGCCCAGGCCGGTCGCGGAGGACGGCGCGCGCCTGCCCGCCGGGCCCGTCACCCTGACGGCCCGGTCGCTGTCCCATTCCGTCGAGACGTACGGCTACCGCATCGACGAGCCCGGCGGCCGCCGGATGCTCCCGGCGGAGCTGGCCAGGCGGGGTGTCACCGGCCCCATGATCGGTGAGCTGCGTCGCCGGGGCTCGCTGACCGCGCCGGACGGCACGCTCGTGACGCTGGACGAGTGCAGCGCGCCCCGTCCCGGTCAGAGCGCGGCCTTCGTCATGGACACCCGGCTGTGCGACGGGGTGTTCGCGCTGGCCGAAGGCGTGGATCTGCTCGTCATCGAGTCGACCTTCCTGTCGGGGCAGGCCGCGCTGGCCGCCGAGTACGGCCACCTGACGGCCGCCCAGGCGGGCCAGGTCGCGGCGGCCTGCGGCGTGCGGCGCCTCGTGCTCACCCACTTCTCCGAGCGGTACACCGCCGCCGACGAGCCCCGCTTCGTGGAGGAGGCCCGCAAGGCGTACGCGGGGGACGTCGTCGTGGCCGCCGACCTCATGCGCGTCCCGGTCCCCCGGCGCGCGCCCGTCCGGCAAGATCACGCGGGATAGGCTGGGAAGGTGCTCGTCGCCGCCGCCGTCTGCCCGCATCCGCCACTGATCGTGCCGGAGGTCGCCGGGACGGCCGCGCCCGAGCTCGACGATCTCCGTACGGCGTGCGTCCGCGCGATCCGCCTCCTCGCCGCCTCCGGGGCCGGCGTGCTGGTGGTCGTGGGAGGTGCGGAGAAGACGGCCCGCTACACCGGCGACGCGGCCGGGACGATGCGGCCCTGGGGCCCCGACGTCCGCGTGGGCCACGGCGATCCGTGCCTGCCGCTGTCGCTGACCGTCGGCCGGTGGCTGCTGGAGCTCGCGGGAGTCGCCGGTGAGCCCGCGGGAGGGGCCGCACCCGGAACGGAGCTCCGGTTCCACGCGGTGGCGGCGGACGCCTCACCCGCCGAATGCGCCGCCATCGGCCGGGAGATCGCCCGGTCGGCCGACCGGGTGGCCGTGCTGGCGATGGGCGACGGGTCGGCGAGGCTGACGGAGAGCTCACCGGGATACCTGCATCCCCTCGCCGTGCCGTACGACCGGATGCTCGCCGACGCGATCGGGAGCGCGGCGGTGGACCGGCTCGCGGCGATGGACCCCGCCGAGGCCGCGGAGCTGTGGGTCGCGGGCAGAGCCGCCTTCCAGGTCCTCGCGGCGGCGGCGGGTGACCGCCCCCGGCGCGCGGCCGCCCCCGGGCCGGTGGCGGTGCGGCGCTTCAGTGAGGTGCTGTACGACGACGCCCCCTACGGCGTCGGCTACCACGTGGCTCGCTGGGCCTTCGAGGACGCCTCCCCGGCCTGACCTTTCCGGTCGTGCAGGAAGACGGCATAGGGCCGTACGTAATTGAGTTGTTACGGAAAGTGATAAGGATCTGCTTACGGCCATACCGCGTGTAGCCAGACAATGCAGTCATGGAACGTCCCGGGCTGACGCGAGCGGCCGAGGTCGCGGCGATCATCGCGTTGCTCGTGGCCGTCGCCGCACTCGCCTGGGACATGGGTCATTCCTCCCCCGGAGGGGGGCCGTCCGCGTCGCCGAGCTCACGTCCGACGGTGACGATCACCCAGACGGTGGTCGTGTCGCCCGGCTCCGCCGCGTCGAGCTCCGACGACTCCGGCCCGGGCGGATGGGCGATCGTGATCTGGTCGGCGGTGGTGCTCGCGGGCGTGTTCGTCACCGGCATCGTCTCCGGCGTCACCGGCCAGAGCTCTGCCAGCGGCGGTGACGCCCAGTTCTTCACCGGCGCTGTCGTCGGCGTGATCCTCTTCGTCGTCTGGCTGCTGATCTTCTGGGATCCCCTCGCCTGGTGGGGCATCCTTCTCGAGCTGGCCCTGGCATGCGGCGTGTTCATCGCGGGCGGCGTCATCGGCGACGAGATGTGACCACCGCAGCGGGGGCACAATGGGGGAATGGCGCAAAGTGTGGCCTTCGGGAGCGTGCCGACCAGGCTCGGGGACGTTCTCGCGGCCGTGACCGAGGACGGCGTCGCCGCCACCGCGTTCCAGGACGGCCCCCGCGTGCGGGCCAGGATCGCCGGACGGCTCGGCATGGCCGTCGCGGACGACCCCGCCCGTACGGCTGCCGCCCGCGCCGAGCTGGCCGCCTACTTCCGGGGTGAGCTGCGGGAGTTCACCGTGCCCCTCGACTGGCGGCTCATGTCGCCCATTCAGCGGAAGGTCCTCGGCACCCTCCACGGCACGGTGCCGTACGGCAAGGTCGTCACCTACGGCGAGCTGGCCGCCCGGAGCGGCACCGGCGTGCCGGCCCGGGGCGTCGGGTCCATCATGGGCGGCAACCCCATCCCGATCATCGTGCCGTGCCATCGGGTCGTGGCGGGCGACGGGCTCGGCGGGTTCAGCGGCGGTGACGGCGTGGAGTCCAAGCGCTGGCTGCTGACCCTGGAGGGTCACCTCCCGCCGACGCTCGACTGGGACCTGTGACCCTGACGGCACTGCCAGACTGGACGGTGTGGGGCAGCTACCAGTCATCGCCGTCGTGGGCGCCACGGCGGCCGGGAAGTCCGACCTCGCCGTGGAGCTGGCGCTCCGGCTGGGCGGCGAGGTCCTCAACACCGACTCCATGCAGCTCTACGAGGGCATGGACATCGGCACGGCCAAGCTGACCGAGGCCGAGCGCCGGGGCGTGCCGCACCACCTGCTCGACATATGGCCGGTCACCCGCACCGCCAGCGCCGCGGAGTACCAGCGGCTGGCCCGCCCCCTCATCGACGACCTCCGGTCGAGGGGCCGGGCCGCGATCCTCGCAGGAGGGTCGGGCCTTTACGTCCGGGCCGCCATCGACGACCTGGAGTTCCCCGGAACCGATGCCGGCCTGCGGGCCCGGCTGGAGAAGGAGCTGGACGCGACCGGCCCCGCCCCGTTGTACGACCGGCTCACGGCTCTCGACCCGGTGGCCGCGGGGAACATCCTGCCGAGCAACGGCCGCAGGATCGTCCGCGCGCTCGAAGTGATCGAGCTGTCCGGGCGGCCCTTCTCCGCGACCCTGCCGTCGTACGACGCCGTCTACGACAGCGTGCAGATCGGCGTGGAGGTGCCGAGGCCGGAGCTCGACCGGCGCATCGAGCTGCGGGTGGACCGCATGTGGGAGGCCGGGCTGGTCGGGGAGGTCCGCGCCCTGCTGGAGCGCGGCCTGGCCGAGGGCAGGACGGCGAGCCGCGCGCTCGGATACGCGCAGGTGATCCGTTTCCTTTCCGGCGAATGGACCGAGGAGCGGGCCCGCGAGGAGACCGTGCGGGCCACCCGCCGCTTCGCCCGGCGCCAGGAGTCGTGGTTCCGGCGCGATCCCCGCGTCGTCTGGCTGCCCTTCGACGCCCCCGGCCTCGCCGATCGCGCGTACGCCCTGGCCGCCGGGGGAGCCCCCCGACCGTAGACTTCGGTGTCATGAGGTTCGTGAAGGGACACGGCACGGAGAACGACTTCGTCATCCTGCCGGACGCCGACGACCGGCTGGAGCTGTCCCCGGCGACCGTGTCCGCCCTGTGCGACCGCCGCGCGGGGATCGGCGCGGACGGCGTCCTGCGCGTGGTGCGCGCCAAGCTCTGCCCCGAGGTGTCGGAGCAGGCCGGCGAGGCCGAGTGGTTCATGGACTACCGCAACGCGGACGGCAGCGTCGCCGAGATGTGCGGCAACGGCACCCGGGTCTTCGCCCGCTACCTGGTGGACGCGGGCCTGGCGGCCCCCGGCGAGTTCGCCGTGGCCACCCGTGGAGGCCTCAAGCGCGTACGGCTCGGGGCCACGGGAGACGTCTCCGTGGACATGGGCCGGCCGACGGTGCTCGGCGAGAGCACGGCGACCGTCGGCGGACGGCGATACCGCGGCCTCAACGTCAGCATGGGCAACCCCCACCTGGCCTGCCTGATCGGCGACCCGGTGGCCGGGCTCGACCTGAGCCTGGAGCCCGGGTACGACCGGGAGGTCTACCCCCACGGCGTCAACGTCGAGCTGGTCAACACGACCGGTGACCACGTCGTCGACATGCGGGTCCACGAGCGCGGCTCGGGGGAGACCCGGTCCTGCGGCACGGGGGCGGTCGCGACGGCGGTGGCGGCGGCGCACGCGGCGGGGGAGGAGACCGGCACCTGGACCGTCCACGTCCTGGGCGGCACGGTGACCGTCACCCTCGACGAGCACACGAGCCATCTGGCCGGGCCCGCCGTCCTCGTCGCCTCCGGCGAGCTCCCCGCCGTCGTCTGAGAGATCGACGCGCCGCGGCCCGGGTGGTTGCAGAATCTTGTTCTGATGGGTGAGGCTGAGTTCTCCAGTCAGACCGAGGAGTTGGCACATGGACGCGCGCGACGCGGTGGTGGAGACGAAGGCGGCGATCGGGGCGCTCGGCGGGGGGTTCATGCTCTCGCGGGAAGTCAAGAGCCTGTGCGAGCACCACGGGCTGGGCCCCAGGGAGATGTATTTCCGCGGGCGCTGCGGCGTTCTCGGCGAGGTCGACGCCGATGTCGTCATGGCGGCCACGGCCTTCTTCCCGTCCGGCCACGTGAGGGAGTCGTGGGAGGGGGGACGGAGGCTCCCCGCGGCCGAGGCGGCCGCCCTCTACGCGTCCGCGTGCCACGCCTGGGGGCGGCGCAGGCTCGGCGGGCTCGCCGGGGCGGACCGCCTGTCGGCGCTGCTCGCCGTGGTCGCGGACGGCTCGGACGTGCTCGGCGCCCCCCTGTTCGCCGGGTGGCGGGCCATGCCCCGCCCGGCCGGCGGGCCGGAGCTGACGGCTCACCTGCTGCACGTCGTCCGCGAGCTGCGTGCGGCCCGGCACGTCACGGCCGTGATCGCGCACGGCGTCGATCCGCTGGACGCCACGCTGGTGGGCGCTTCCGGCGCGGGCACCCCGGTCCCCTACATCGACCCCTCCGACGTGGCCCGGTTCCTCGCCTGGCCCGGGCCGTACCCCGAGCCCTCACCTGAGGCGGCGCGGCGCCGGGCGGCGGCGGAGGAGCTGACCGACGATCTGATGGCGCGGGCGTACGCGGCGCTCGGCCCGGCGGAGCTCACCGAGCTGGCCGGGCTGCTCCAGGAGGCCACCCGGGCCGCGTCCGGCGCGGCGGCGGGCCGCTGACAGACGGACGCCCCGCGCGCCGGCGGTGTTTCGGGTCTCCAGTGCTGTTTCGGGTCTCCAGTGGTGTTTCGGGTCTCCGTGGTGTTCAGGTCTCCGTGCTTGTTTGGGTCATGGTCGGCGACCTGGCAGACTGGCTCCTCATGGACGTGGACATCTGGGCCTGGGTCGGCGGCACCCAGCGCGAATTGCACGAGAGCGGCAACACCGGGCTCGCCATGGCGCTGGGTGACGTGCCCGCCCAAGCGCTGGAGGGCCGGTACGGCCAGCTCGACGTCGTCGCGCCGGCGATCGCCAAGCACGCCGAGACGCTCGGACAGCCGTGGCTGGAGCTCTTCGCGCGCTACTGGCACCTGATGGGCCGGGTGGGCGACCGGGCGAACGGCGCGGTCGCGCTGGACGACGCCGCGTCGCTCGTGGAGTTCGCCCAGCGCGACGACGTACGCGACTGCCCGGCCGCGCCCGCCGCCGTCGAGGTCCTGGTGGTCACCCAGTCCAACACCGACGGCCCCGGCTTCGCCGAGACCCGCCTCGCCGCGCTCGGCTCCGCCCTCGACGGGAACGGGCCCGAGTCGCTCGCGTTTCCCGGGCTGGCCACGCAGTACGTCGCGGCGCTCGTCGACGCGGGCCAGCCGGCCGAGGCGGTGGCTTACGCGGAAACCGCGGTGGAGCGCCTGCGCGGGGCCGAGCGTCAGGCGAGCTGGGAGCTGGGCGCCGCCTCGGCGCGCGCGCTCCTCGCCGCCGGCCGTGCGGACGACGCGCTGACCGCCCTCGACGCCTCCACCGGGTTCAAGCCGGACGACCCCGTGGCCAAGGGCCGCCGGGAGGCCCTGCTCCGGTCGATGGTCCTGGCGACCCTCGGCCGCGTCGAGGAGGCCGTCGAGGCGCTTCCCGACCTCGACGTCGTAGGAGACCACCCGCGGGAGTGGGTCGACTGGGCGCACACCGTCCGCCTGCTCGCGTCCAGCGGCTCGATCGCCAACACCTGGCAGCTCGGGCGGATCCTGCGCCAGTGGATCACGTACTTCGAGACGATGGGCGGCCACCGCCCCCGGGCCGAGCTGGCGGTGACCGCCGGGCATCTGGCCGTGGGCCGTCAGGGCCTGTGGCAGGCCCGCCTGCTCGCCGACTACGCGGAGGCGGCGCTGGGCGGTCTGGCCTCCGGCGACGAGCTCGCCGCGCGCGTCGCCGAGCTGCGCGCGGCGGTCGACGGCGCGACCGAGCCGCCGGCCCCCGGCCCCGCCGACGAGCTGGTCGCCTACTTCGACGCCGCCGACGGCCGCACGGCCGACCCCGAGCGCTGGGTGGGCTGGCTGTGGCCGCTCGCCGGGACGGACCTGGAGGCCACCCGCCGCCACGCCACCACGCTCGGGTTCCTCGGCTACGCGCCGGCCGGGGCGGACATCTACTGGAAGACCCTCGTCGAGGACGGCGATCCCGCCGCCGCGAGCGAGGAGGACGTCGCCTACCTCACCGGCCTGCTGATCGAGGCCGGGCAGGACGACCGCGTCGAGCGGCTCGCCGCGGCCCTTCCCGAAGGGCGTTCCAGCCTCGCGCTGGCCCGCCTGTACCGGGCGCGCGAGCGGTGGGAGGAGACGGCGGCCGCGGCCGAGCGGGCCGCCGGCGCGGGAGTCGGCCTGGAGGCGGCGCGCCTGTGGTCCGGAGCCGCCCAGCAGCTCGGCGACAACGCCAAGGCCGCCGAGATCCTCCGCCCTCTGCTCGACTCCGAGGAGGGCGAGGAGGAGGACATCTGGCGGCTGATCGTGCTGTCGACGGCCATCGAGGACTGGGCGACCGTGCGGGCCGCGGGCATCAAGCTCGGCATGCCGGTCGAGCCGGGCGGCGAGCCGATCGAGGAGGAGTGGCACCTGGTCCGCGTCATCCTCCCCGCGCCCGACGGCAGCCAGCGGGAGGTGCTCGCCGTGCGCACCGGCCCGGCCACCGCCCGGCTCGCCATCCCCCAGCCCCGCGGCATGGAGTACAACGCGGGCGACGTGGTCGTCATCGACCCCCGCCCGCTGGAGCCCATCCCCGAGGACGAGGAGGGGCGGGAGAGCTTCGTCGTGCCGTTCGCCGGGGTGACGATGCTGCGTCCCGGCGGTTACACGAGCTGGTTCTTCGACGGCGCCGCGCCCTCCGAGGAGGAGTGGGCCGAGTTCAACGAGGTGCTCGCCGACCGCGGCTGGCCCATGTGGGTCTACAGCGACGAGAACTACCGCGTCACCCACCCGGCGAGCGGGGAGCAGCTCCCCGGCGTCTTCGGGTGGATCGCGATCCCGCCGACGGTCCAGCCGTCCGCGCTCGACGCCGTCCTCGACGACGTCACCGAGCAGTGGTCGCACCCGCTGGCCTGGCTCGACCTCGCCCGCGAGGTCGGCATCGAGGCGGAGCGGCACGAGCGGATCTCCAAGGAGTACGGCCTCTGAGCCCGCCGGGCTAGGATCACGCTCGGTTTCCCGAGGAGGTCGGCGTGATCCTGGACCGGTTCCGGCTGGACGGCAAGGTGGCCATCGTGACGGGGGCGTCGTCGGGGCTCGGCGTCGCCTTCGCGCGTGGACTCGCCGAGGCCGGCGCCGACGTCGCGATCGGAGCCCGCCGCGTGGACGGGCTCGATCGCACCCGGCGGCTGGTGGAGGAGACCGGGCGGCGGTGCCTGGCGGTCCCCACCGACGTCTCGGTCCCCGAGGACTGCCGGGCACTGGCCGACGCCGCCGTCGCCGGGCTCGGGCGGGTCGACATCCTGATCAACAACGCCGGCGTCGGCAGCGCCGTACCCGGCCTGCGCGAGACACCCGAGGAGTTCCGCCGGGTGATCGAGATCAACCTGCACGGCAGCTACTGGATGGCCCAGGCGTGCGCCCACGTCATGCCCCGGGGCTCGTCCATCGTCAACATCGGCAGCGTGCTGGGGGAGACGACGGCCGGGCTCCCGCAGGCCGCCTACAGCGCGTCCAAGGCGGCGATCACCGGCCTCACCCGCGACCTGGCGCAGCAGTGGACCTCCCGCAGGGGCATCCGGGTGAACTGCCTGGAGCCCGGGTTCTTCCACTCCGAGATGACGCAGAGGTATCCGGACGGTTACCTCGACCGCACACGTGAGCAGCGGGTTCTCATGAGGCGATCGGGCGATCCCGAGGAGCTCGTCGCGGCCGCGATCTTCCTCGCCTCCGACGCCGGTTCGTACGTCACCGGGGCGGTCATCCCGGTCGACGGGGGCTTTCTGATCACTTGATGTCCAGTGGGCGTCCAAAGGATCACTGGACGGTCACGATATGGCGGTTAGGTGGGTTTTTTCACCATCTGTAGCCCTTCGGGGCCCTAGCCTCATTCCTGTTGTCAAACAGGATGAGTGTTGCGCATAGCGCAACGCCTGTGCGTATGCCCACTGAGGAGTCGTTGGCCCCCCAACTCTTCATCCACGGTGTGCGGGCGGCAGCTCCGCGCCGTGCTGTGGCGTTTCCGGGCGTCCACGCCGTCTCGCGGGCGAGCGCCAAGTGAGGGGAATCGAAGTGGGCACAGCCGCGATCGAGGTTCGCGGGCTCTGGAAGATCTTCGGCCCCCGGGCCGACCGGATCCTCGCCGGCCCCGACGCCGATCTTGACCCCGCAGCGCTCCGGGCCAAGACCGGATGCACCGCCGCCGTGCGGGACGTCGGCTTCGAGGTACGGCCCGGCGAGGTGTTCGTGGTCATGGGCCTGTCGGGCAGCGGGAAGTCCACGCTGGTCCGCTGCCTCACCCGGCTGATCGAGCCGACCGCGGGAGAGGTGCGCATCGGGGGGCAGGACGTCCTCGGGATGTCCGCCGCCCAGCTGCGCGAGCTGCGCCGCCACAAGGTCAGCATGGTCTTCCAGCATTTCGGGCTGTTGCCGCACCGCCGGGTGGTCGACAACGTCGCCTACGGCCTGGAGATCCAGGGAGTGGGGAAGGCCGCCCGGCACGACAGGGCGCGTCAGATCATCTCGCTCGTCGGACTTGAGGGCCAGGAGGACTCCTATCCCGACCAGCTCTCCGGCGGGATGCAGCAGCGCGTGGGCCTCGCCAGGGCGCTCGCCGTCGACCCCGAGGTGCTGTTGTTCGACGAGCCGTTCAGCGCCCTGGACCCCCTGATCCGGCGGGACATGCAGGCCGAGGTCGTCCGGCTGCACCGGGAGGTCGGCAAGACGATGGTCTTCATCACCCACGACCTGTCCGAGGCGCTCAAGCTGGGGGAGCGGATCGCGATCATGCGGGCCGGGTCGATCGTCCAGGTCGGCACGCCCGAGGAGCTGGTGGGGGCGCCCGCGGACGACTACGTCGCCGACTTCGTCAGGGACGTCCCCAAGTCACACGTGCTGTCGCTGCGCTGGATCTGCCGGCCGCCCGAGCCGGGCGAGCCGCTGGACGGCCCCGAGCTGCCGGTCGGCACCGTCATCCGCGACGCCGTCCCGGCCGCCATGGCGTCGGCCCGGCCGATCCGGGTCGTGTCCGGCGGCGAGCTCGTCGGCGTCGTCGACCGGGTGGACCTGCTCGGCGCCGTACGCGGCGAGGGGGAGCCGGTCGCCGCCGGCTCAGGGGAGACGAAGTGGTGAGCGCGCCCGTGCGCGTGGCGCCGCCCGTCCCCGCCGCGGCCCGCTCCCGGCGGCCGGCCCGATGGGTTCCGGCCGCGACCGGGGTCGTCGCCTTCGTGGTGCTCTACGTGGCGTTCAAGGGCACCGCGGTGCTCCCGCACGACGACGACGCCGCGCTGTTCCACTGGCTGAACGACGCCCGCGACTGGGTCGACGACAACCGCAACAGCAGCCCGTTCTTCCTGTTCTTCATCAACTACGTCCGCCTGTTCGTGGCGCAGCTGTACACCGTGTTCCAGACGACGCTGGTCGCCCTGGGCTGGCCGGGCCTGATCGGGCTCGCCGGAGGCCTCGGCTGGCTCGCCGGCGGATGGCGGATCGCGCTCGTGTCGGTCGCGGGCTTCGGCGGCATCGGCGTGCTCGGCATGTGGGACGCGAGCGTCGACACGCTGGCGCTCACGCTCACCGCCGTGCTGCTGTCCCTGGCCGTGGGGATTCCCCTGGGGGTCTGGGCAGGGCGCTCCCGCCGGGTGCGGGGGATCGTGACGCCGGTGCTCGACGTCATGCAGATCATGCCGACGTTCTCGTACCTCTCACCGATCGTCCTGCTGTTCCTCATCGGGCCGGCGTCCGCCACGATCGCCACGATGATCTACGCGATGCCCCCCGCGATCAGGATCACCGCGCTCGCCGTCCAGCGGGTCTCCCCGGTGGCGGTGGAGGCGTCGGAGTCGCTGGGGGCCACGGGCTGGCAGACGATGCGCAAGGTGCGGCTGCCCATGGCGCTCAAAACGATCACGCTGGGCGTCAACCAGACGATCGCCGCCGCGCTGTCGATGGTGCCGCTGGTCGCCCTGATCGCGGCCCCGGGGCTCGGCGTGGACCTGCTCCAGGCGCTCGCCCGGGTCAACGTGGGAGCGGCGCTCGTCCCCGGCCTCGCCATCGTGCTCATCGCGATCGTGCTCGACCGGATCACCCGGGCCGCCGCGCTGCCCGGCGCCGGCTCGCCGGTCGTCCGCTGGGGCGGTTTCGCCGCGCTCACCGCGCTCGGCCTGGCGCTCACCCCGGTGCTCTCCGCGCAGTTCCCCGAGGACTGGCAGATCCAGATCGTCCGGCCGATCAACGACGTGGTCGACTGGATCGAGGCCCACTGGTACGGGTTCACCGGGTTCCTCAACGACACCGCGGCGTACGGGCTGCTGAACCCGCTTCAGGACGTGCTGACGAGTGCACCGTGGTGGCTGATCACGGCCGCGGTCCTCGCGTTCGCGTGGCGGGTGAGCGGCCTGGCCAGGGGCCTGGTGGCCGCGGGCTGCCTCCTCGGCGTCGCCGCTCTCGGCCTGTGGGAGCACGGCATGGAGACGCTGACGATCGTCGGCGTCGCGTCGGTGATCACGATCGCGATCGGGCTGGCGCTCGGCGTCGGCGCGGCGCGGTCCCGCGGGTTCGCCGCCGTGCTGCGCCCGCTGCTCGACGCCGCCCAGACGATGCCGTCGTTCTCGTACCTGCTGCCCGCCATCGCGCTGTTCGGCACCACCCGCTTCACAGCGATCATGGCGTCGCTGATCTACGCGGTGCCCGTCGTGGCGCGCCTCGTCGAGGACGGCATCAGGGACGTCCCGGCGACCGTGGTCGAGGCGGCCAGGTCGGCGGGGTCGACCGAGCGGCAGCTGCTGTGGAAGGTCCAGCTGCCGATGGCGAGGAGCTCGCTGCTCCTGGCCGCCAACCAGGGCATCGTCATGACCCTCGCGATGGTGGTGATCGGCGCGCTGGTGGGCGCCGGCGCCCTCGGATATGACGTCGTGGCCGGGATCGCGCAGCAGGAGGACTACGGAAAGGGTCTCGCCGCCGGCGTCGCCCTCGTCCTCCTCGGAATCATGCTCGACCGGATCACGCAGGGCGCCGACGGGCGCCGCAGTCCCCACAAGAAGAGGAACACATGAAGAAGTTACGCCTGATCACGGGTGTTCTCGTCCTTGGACTCAGCGCGGCCGCCTGTGGTGGCGGCGCCAAGGTGGAGGACGACTCCGCCGCCGCGCCGAGCGCGAGCGCGGCCGGCTCCGCCGCCGCGTCCTCGGGCGGCACGGTCAAGATGGCCATCAACGGCTGGGTGGGGTACGAGGCCAGCGCGGCCGTTGTGGACTACCTGCTCGAGCACGAGCTCGGCTACAAGGTCGAGAAGGTGACGCTCAACGAGGAGCCGTCCTGGCAGGGCATGGAGTCGGGTGACGTCGACGTCATCATCGAGAACTGGGGCCACGACGACCTCAAGAAGAAGTACATCGACGAGAAGAAGGTCGCCGTCGCGGCCGGCGAGAACGGCAACAAGGGCGTCATCGGGTGGTACGTCCCCGAGTGGATGGTGCAGAAGTACCCCGACATCACCGACTACAAGAACCTGAACAAGTACGCCAGCCTGTTCAAGACCTCCGAGTCGGGCGGCAAGGGACAGCTTCTCGACGGCGACCCCTCGTACGTCACCAACGACGAGGCGCTGGTCAAGAACCTGAAGCTGGACTACAAGGTCGTCTACGCCGGCAGCGAGGCCGCGCTGATCAAGGCGGCGAAGCAGGCCACCGCCCAGCAGAAGCCGCTGCTCATGTACTTCTACGAGCCGCAGTGGCTGTTCTCCCAGCTCAAGCTCGTGAAGATCAACCTTCCGCCGTACACGGCCGGGTGTGACGCCGATCCCAAGAAGATCGCCTGCGACTACCCGCCGTACGCGCTCGACAAGATCGTGAGCAAGAAGTTCGCCGACACCGGCGGCAAGGCGTACGACCTGGTCAAGAACTTCACGTGGACCAACGACGACCAGAACAAGGTCGCCGACGACATCACCAACAACGGCATGTCCGCCGAGGACGCCGCCAAGAAGTGGGTCGAGGCCAACCCGACCGTGTGGCAGGCCTGGATGCCCAAGTAGAGCCGAGCGGACGGCCGCGATCCACAGATCACGGCCGTCCGCCGCTCCGTCCCAGGAATACGTGGAATACTCTCCCGGTGTCGCCGCGGCCACGCCGCGTGCGTGCGCCGCCTGTTCGACATCAGATGAGGTCAGATGATGAGGGTCCGTCTCCTTGCCGGGGTGCTGACGATCGCGATGGTCATGACCGCCTGCAGCGGCGGGGGGTCGGAGGAGGCCCCTGTGGGGGGCGCGAGCGGCTCCGGCACGGTGAGGCTGGCCATCAACCCCTGGATCGGGTACGAGGCCAGCGCCGCGGTGGTGGCCTACCTGCTGCAGCACGAGCTCGGCTACAAGGTCCAGCGGGTCGAGAGCGGAGAGGCCGACTCCTGGAAGGGCTTCGAGAAGGGCACGGTCGACGTCGTCCTGGAGAACTGGGCCCACCCGGAGCTGAAGCGGGAGTACATCGACCAGAAGAAGGTCGCCGTCACCGCCGGGGAGAACGGCAACAAGGGCGTCATCGGCTGGTACGTCCCCGAGTGGATGGCCGAGAAGTACCCCGACATCACCAACTGGACCAACCTGGAGAAGTACAAGGACCTGTTCAAGACCGACAAGAGTGGTGACCTGGGCCAGTTCCTCGCCGGTGACCCGTCGTTCGTGACCAGCGACGCGGCGTTGATCAAGAACCTCGGCCTGCCGTACAAGGTGGTCTACTCCGGCAGCGAGGACGCGCTCATCGCGGCGGCACGCCAGGCGACGGAGAAGAAGACGCCGCTGCTCATGTACTTCTACGAGCCGCAGTGGCTGTTCAACCAGCTCAAGCTCGTCAAGATCAACCTTCCGCCGTACGCGATCGGGTGTGACGCCGATCCCCAGAAGATCAAGTGCGACTACCCGCCGTACCTGCTCGACAAGATCGTCAGCACGAAGTTCGCGGCGAGCGGCGGCAAGGCGTACGAGCTGGTGAAGAACTTCGTCTGGACCAACGACGACCAGAACTCGGTGGCCTTCGACATGGCCGTGAACAAGATGTCGAGCGAGGCGGCCGCCCAGAAGTGGGTGGAGGCCAACAAGATCGTCTGGCAGGACTGGATTCCTGCCTGACGGATGGATCCCCCCGCCTGCGGGGGACGGGAGCCTTCCCGAGGGGCGTGGCGCGCGAGGCGTGCCACGCCCCTCGCGCGTCCCCGCAGTGAACCGCTCCGCACTCGGCCGTCTTCTGCCCGGTTGTCTTCTGCCCGGTTGTCTCGCGCTCGGCCGTCTCGTACTCGGTCGTGTTGTGCCCGGCCGTCTCACACCACGATGCCGGCCACGTCGGGCCTGACCTCTGCGGGCATGTCGGCCTGACCCTTGGCAGGTCGCGTCCGCCTGACCCTTGCCCAATATCGGTACAAATCGTGATTTCCCGCAAGGCGCGGCATCTTTGCCGTTACTTGACGTCCTGCTATATCTGAGGAGGAAATTTCAATACTTAGGGGTGGTAATGGGCGGGCATGGTTCGCGGCTGGTCGCCGGCGTCTCGGTGACGCTGGCCCTGCTCGCCGGATGCGGGTCCCTGGAGGATCTCGACTCCGGGAAGACCGGGACCGGGCAGAGCGACACAAAGGGCGGGAAGAATGACGCCGGTGACAAGGGCGACGCCCGCGGCACCAACCCGCTGGACAACCCCGAGGGCACCAAGCCGGGGCTCGCTCCCATCAGCTCCGGCAAGGACATGGACGACGCGCGTGCGCTGATCGACAAGGTGCCGACCAAGGGACGCGGCCCGAAGACCGGCTACGACCGCGATGAGTTCGGATACGCCTGGGCGGACAACGCGGACGGGATCCCGCTGGCGCACAACGGCTGCGACACCCGCAACGACCTGCTGAAACGGGACGGCGAGGACATCGAATACCGCTCCGGGTCCAAGTGCGTGATCGTCTCCATGACGCTCTACGATCCGTACACGGGCAAGACCATCGACTGGACCAAGCAGGACGCGTCGGCCGTCCAGATCGACCACGTGATGCCGCTGTCGTACGACTGGCAGATGGGCGCGTCGCGCTGGAGCGACGCGGAGCGCAAGCGCATCGCCAACGACCCGCTCAACCTGCTTCCCGTGGACGGCTCCACCAACTCGTCGAAGGGCGACTCCGGCCCGGCGACGTGGCTGCCGCCCCGCAAGGGCATCCGCTGCTCCTACGCCGTCCGCTTCGCGCAGGTCGCCCTCAAGTACGACCTGCCGGTCACCACCGCCGACAAGGCGGCGATGGCCGACCAGTGCCGCTGAAGCGGCTCCGCTCACTCATCCGAAACGGTCGGGCACCCGTACTCGGGGCGCCACGGCCGAGTTGAGCCGGAGCCGCAGGACGCTTACGACGCCCACCGTCGTGCCGGCCACGCACAGCGCCACACAGATCGCGTAGCGGACCCGCACGACGACGATCCGCCGCGGCCCGGCGAATCCGGCTCCTCACCGCCCGCCGGTCAGCCGGCCCGGCTCTCTCCCCGCGCGCCCCGCACCTGGAGGGAGGCCAGCAGCTCGGCGCTCGCCTCGGTGATGGCGGCCACGGCGTGGTCGAACGCCTCGGCGTTGTGGGCGGCCGGGGCGCGGAAACCCGAGATCTTCCGCACGTACTGCAGGGCCGCGGCCTGGATGTCCTCCTGCGTCACCTCGTCGGTGAACGGCGGGCGCAATGTCTTGATGCTTCGGCACATGGCCCCATCTTCCCCGACCGCGGGGGAGGGTGAGCGTCAGGCGCGGAACACCGCGGCCCCGAAGTCGTCGGCCACCTTCCGCAGGATGGCCGCCAGCTCCTCACGCTCGATGGCGTCGATGCGCTCGGCCGGGCCGGAGACCGACAGGGCGGCGAACGTCCGCGCGCCGTCGTGCACGGGCACGGCCATGCAGTGCACGCCGCTCTCCTCCTCGCCCAGGTCCAGCGCGTACCCCCGGGCCCGCACCGCGTCCAGCTCGTCGAGCAGCGCGCCGACCGTCGTGAGGGTCCGGTCCGTACGGCGGGGCAGTCCCGTCCGCCGGAACACCGACGCGGCGTCCGGCCGGTCGGCCAGCAGCGCCTTCCCCACGGCCGTGCTGTGCGGCAGCACCCGGCGGCCCACCTCGGCGAACATCCGCAGCCGCCGGGGGGAGGGCACCTGGGCGACGTAGACCACGAAGTCGCCCTCCAGCACCGCCAGGTTGGCGGTCTCGCCGGACGACTCCACCAGCTTCGCCAGGTACGGCTCCGCCCACACGGCCAGCATCCGCTCCGCCACGCCGCCGATCCGCACGAGCGCGCCGCCCAGGGCGTAACGCCTGTCGGACTCCTGCCGGACGTACCCGCGGGCGAGGAGCGTCTGCAGCAGCCGGTGGATCGTCCCGTACGGCAGGCCGGTCCTGGCGGCGATCTCCGACAAGCCGGCCTGACCTCCGTGTTCGGACAGGGCCTCCAGCACGTCGAGCGCCCGGTCGACGCTCTGCACCGTCACCGCGCCCCCCTCGCCGTCCGCTGAGCGGTGTCCCGCGCCGTGTCCCGCGCCCGGGAGCGGCCGAGTGTGCCGGGGCCGCGCCCGCGCAGGGAGGCGTCGAGCACCTCCACCGTGTGCGCGACCCGGATCTCGCCCTTGCCCGCCCGGCGCACCGACGCCGCGATCTGCATCGTGCACCCCGGGTTGGCCGAAACCAGCAGGTCGGCGCCGGTGGCGAGCACGTGCGCGGCCTTGCGGTCGCCGAGCTCACGGGCGGGCTCCGGCTGGAAGAGGTTGTAGGTGCCCGCCGATCCGCAGCAGATCGCCGACTCGGCGATCTCCCTGAGCTCCAGGCCGGGGATGCCGCGCAGCAGCTCCCGCGGCTGGGACCGCACGCCCTGGGCGTGGGCGAGGTGGCAGGCGTCGTGGTAGGCGACCGACATCGGCAGCGGATGGCGCTCGGCCGCCGGCCCCAGCTCCACGAGGAACTCGGCCAGGTCGCGCACGCGCAGCCCGGCCGCACGCTCGGCCCAGCCGGGCTCGTCCTTCAGCACCTCGGCGTAGTCCTTCATGCTCGACCCGCATCCGGCGGCGTTGACGACGACCGCGTCGACGCCCATCCGCTCGAAGGTGCCGATCGTGCGCCGGGCGAAACGCGCCGCCTCGGCCTCGCGGCCGGAATGCAGCGACAGCGCGCCGCAGCAGCCCTGCCGGGCGGGGATGACGACGTCGCAGCCCTCCAGCGCCAGCACGCGCGCGGTGGCGGCGTTGACCTGGGGGAAGAACTCGCCCTGCACGCAGCCGGTCAGCAGCCCCACCCTGGCCCTGCGCCGCCCTCTGGCACTCACGATGCGCGGCAGCCGCACCGGCCGGGACGGCGGCGGAGTCAGCTCCGCCATCGCGCCCAGCGAGGGATTCACCCGTTCCAGGAACGGCCGAAGCCGCCCG
Organism: Microbispora sp. NPDC049125; assembly: GCF_040802045.1. Lineage (NCBI taxonomy): Bacteria > Bacillati > Actinomycetota > Actinomycetes > Streptosporangiales > Streptosporangiaceae > Microbispora > Microbispora sp. NPDC049125. The sequence goes on from NZ_JBEZDW010000021.1 coordinate 59,957, forward strand.
CTCAGCCGCATCGGCAGGCGCAGCGCCCGCAGCCTGCGCCGGTAGGGGAACAGCGCGAAGACCAGCCCCCGGATCGCCCGCTCCTCCGGGGTGCGTACGTGCTCACGCTCGACGACCGCCCTGGTCTCCTCGATGAGCCGGTCGTACCGGACACCCGACGGGCAGGCCGTCACGCACGCCATGCAGCCCAGGCAGGCGTCGAAGTGGCCGGCCATCTCATCGGTCAGCGGGGTGCCGGACACGTGCTGGTCCATGAGGTGGATGCGCCCGCGCGGGGAGTCCATCTCCTCGCCCCACAGCACGTACGTCGGACAGGTGGGCAGGCAGAACCCGCAGTGCACGCAGTCCTTGATCAGCTCGGGGTCCATCAGATCCCTCCCACGAACCGGCCGGGGGACATCCGGCGGCCGGGATCGAAGCGCTCCTTCACCCGCCGCATGAGCGTGAGGGCCCCGACGTGCCCCCATCGATCCACGCGGCGGCCGGCCTCCTCGGGCGCGGCGAGCACGATGAGCCGGCCCGCGTCCCCGGAGCCGGCGTCCTCAAGGTCCGCGCGGAGCGCCCCGGCGAACGCGGCGGCCTCCTCCGCTCCGGTCTCGCCCGGCAGCGCCACGTACAGCACCGCCGAGGCCGCCGACCCGCGCACGGCGGGGCGCACCCCCGCGTCCCGCGCCGCCTCGGCCACCCCGGCGAGGGCCCGGGGGAGCCGGGCCGGAGGCGTCCGCATCTCCATGAGGATCTCCCCGCCCGGATGCCCGTCGCGAGGGCCGTCGTGCGTTCCTGGCGGCCGCCCCCACCAGGCCGGGGGCTCGGTGAGGATCCGCGCCGTGGGGCCCATCAGGCCCCGTACGGCGCCGGCCCGGTCCCGCGCCTCTGCCCCCTCCAGCAGGACGGCGACCGTGATGGGGCCCGCCACGTCCGGCCAGTCGAGCTCGATCGCACTGGGCTCCGCCCGTGACCGCGCGGCGGCGTCCACGGCCGCCGTGACGGCCTCGACCCGGTCCGCCGCCCCGCCGAATCCGGCGACGACCCACGCGCGGGCTGCGGGCAGGGGGTGGAGCCGGAACGTGGCGTCCACGACGACGCCCAGCGTGCCGTACGAGCCGGTGAACAGCTTGCCCAGGTCGTAGCCGGCCACGTTCTTGACCACCTTGCCGCCCGACTTGGCGACCGTGCCGTCCGCGAGCACCACGGTGATCCCGATGAGCAGGTCGCGGGCCGTGCCGTACCGGAAGCGCCGGGGGCCCGCCACGGCGGTGGCGAGCAGGCCGCCGACGGTGCCGCCGGGCAGGGGCGGGTCCAGCGCGAGCTCCTGCCCCTCGGCGGCGAGCGCCTCCGCGAGCGCCTCCAGGGTCACCCCCGCCTGCACGCGCACCACGAGGTCCCCCGCCTCGTGTTCGACGATCTGGTTGAGGCAGCAGGTGTCGACCAGCACGTCGCAGCGCTCGGGCGGCGGGCCCCAGTGCAGCTTGGTCCCCCCGCCGGCCGGGACCACGGCGAGATCCTGGTCCGCGCAGGCCCGCAGGACGGCGGCGACCTCGGTTGCCGTCTCCGGCAGCGCGACCCATCCGGGCGTGACGCCTCCGACGGAGTCGTCCGGCCCGGCGGTCCTGACCGCCACGCCGGTGGCCTCCAGCGCCTTGCCGGCCTTCGCCGCGTCCTCGGCCGTGCCGGCGGGAGCTCCCCGGGACATCTCCTGACGCGCCATCAGAACTGCTCCGCCAGGCCCGACTCCACCAGAGGGTGGACGCCGCGGCGCACGCCGGGCACCTCCCCGCACAGGCGGGGGGTGGGGAAGACCTTCCCGGGGTTGGACAGGCCCTTCGGGTCGAAGGCGCAGCGCACGAGCTGCATGGTGTCGAGGTCGTCAGCGGTGAACATCCGCGGCATGTAGCGCGACTTGTCGACGCCGACGCCGTGCTCGCCGGTGATCGAGCCGCCGTGCTCGATGCACAGGTCGAGGATGCGGGCGCTGACTTCCTCGGCCCGCTCGCCCTGCCCGGGGACGGCGTCGTCGAACAGCACGAGCGGGTGGAGGTTGCCGTCCCCCGCGTGGAAGACGTTGGCCACCCGGATGCCGAACTCCTCCTGCAGCCGGTCGATCCCGGCGAGGACCTCCGGCAGGGCCGTCCTGGGCACCACCCCGTCCTGCACGATGTACGCCGGGCTGATCCGGCCCACGGCGGCGAACGCGGACTTGCGGCCCTTCCAGATCGCGGCCCGCTCCTCATCGGAGGCGGCCACCCGGATCTCGAAGGCGCCGCTGTCGGCGCAGATCCGCCGCACGGCCTCGAACTGCCGCTCCACCTCGGCCCGGGGGCCGTCCAGCTCCACGACGAGGACGGCTCCCGCGCCCTCCGGATAGCCGCAGCGGACCGCCGCCTCGGCCGCCTCGATGGCGAGCGCGTCCATCATCTCGATCGCGGCCGGCAGGACGCCCGCCGCGATGACGGCCGAGACGGCCTGGCCGCCGGCCTCGGTGCCGGAGAAGGCCGCCAGCAGCGTCGTCACGGCCTCGGGCACCAGCGACAGCCGTACGGTGATCTTGGTGGTGATGCCCAGTGTGCCCTCGGAGCCGATGAACGCCCCCAGCAGGTCGTAACCGGCGTCCTGCTCCGACAGCTCCACGATCTCGCCGTCGGGCGTGACGATCTCGACCGCGAGGACGTGGTTGGCGGTGAAGCCGTGCTTGAGGCAGTGGGCGCCGCCCGAGTTCTCCGCCACGTTGCCGCCGATGGAGCAGATCTGCTGGCTGGAGGGGTCGGGGGCGTAGTAGAGACCCTGGTCGCGCACGGCCTCGGTGATCGCGAGGTTGGTGACTCCCGGCTCCACCACGGCACGCCGGTTCGGCACGTCGATCTCCAGTATGCGCCGCATGCGGGACGTGACGACGAGCACGCCGTCGGTCCTGGGGAGGGCGCCGCCCGACAGCCCGGTGCCCGACCCGCGTGCGACGAACGGCACGCCGAGCTCGTCGCAGAGCCGGACGACGGCCGCCACCTGCTCGGCCGACTCCGGGAGCACGACCACTCCCGGGGTCGCCCGGTGGTAGGTCAGCCCGTCGCAGTCGTAGGTCCGCAGCCGCACCGGGTCGGTGATCACCGCGTCGGGCGGGAGGGCCGCGTCCAGCCGCCGGGTCAGCCGTTCGAGGGTGGACATCGGTTACCGCTCCTCCCATGGACACCAGGAAGGCGTCTGCCGTGCGGGAGGCGGCTCCCGCACGACGTCTTCCCTCGAATCATCTCGCAGTACCCGGCGGGCGGGCCACCTACGGGTGTCCCTTCCCTCACGGCATGCGCGCGTACGCCGGGAGGGTGAGGAAATCGGCGAACTCGTCGTCGAGCGCGACCTCCTTGAACAGGTCGGTCGCCTGCGCGTAGAGGCCCTCGTCGTACCCCGGCTCGGCGGCGATCTTCGCCAGCTCCTCCCCGATGATCCGCTCGACCAGCTCGCGGGTGACGACGGCGCCTGTATCGGCGAGCTCGATGTCGTTGTGGATCCACTGCCAGATCTGCGACCGGGAGATCTCGGCCGTCGCCGCGTCCTCCATCAGGTTGTGGATCGCCACCGCGCCGAGCCCGCCCATCCAGGCCGCCAGGTAGCGCAGAGCGACGTCGACGTTGCCCCGCAGCCCGGCCTCGGTGATCTGGCCGGGGGTCTTGCTCACCGCGAGCAGGTCCTCCGCGGTGACGTTGACGTCCTCGCGCAGCCGGTCGAGCTGGTTGGGCCGGTCGCCCAGCACGCCGTCGAACACCTCACGGCAGATCGGCACCAGGTCGGGGTGGGCGACCCAGGAGCCGTCGAAGCCGTCGCCCGACTCGCGGGTCTTGTCGGCCCGCACCTTCTCCAGGGCCACCTTGTTGACCTCGGGGTCGCGGCGCGACGGGATGAAGGCCGCCATGCCGCCGATGGCGTGCGCGCCGCGCTTGTGGCAGCTGCGCACCAGCAGCTCGGTGTAGGCGCGCATGAACGGCGCGGTCATGGTCACCGCGTTCCGCTCGGGCAGCAGGAACTCCCGGCCTCGGGTGCGGAACTTCTTGATGACGCTGAACAGGTAGTCCCAGCGGCCGGCGTTGAGCCCGGCCGAGTGCTCCCGCAGCTCGTAGAGGATCTCCTCCATCTCGAACGCCGCAGGGTAGGTCTCGATCAGCACGGTGGCCCGGATGGTCCCCTGGGGGATGCCGAGCAGGTCCTGCGCGCGGACGAACACGTCGTTCCAGAGCCGCGCCTCCAGGTGCGACTCCATCTTCGGCAGGTAGTAGTACGGCCCGCGCCCCTTGTCGATCTGCCGCCTGGCGCAGTGGAAGAAGTAGAGCCCGAAGTCGAGCAGGGAGCCCGAGACCTCCGCCCCGTCGACCAGGACGTGCTTGTCGGGAAGGTGCCACCCGCGCGGGCGGACGACCACCGTGGCCAGCTCCTCGTCCGGCCGCAGCGCGTACGTCTTGCCTCCCGACGAGAAGTCGATGGCGCGGTCGAGGGCGTCGCGCAGGTTGAGCTGGCCGCTGATCGTGTTCTCCCAGGTCGGCGCGTTGGCGTCCTCGAAGTCGGCCAGCCAGACCTTGGCGCCCGAGTTGAGCGCGTTGATCGTCATCTTCCGGTCGACCGGCCCGGTGATCTCCACCCGCCGGTCCTCCAGCCCGGGAGCCGGGGGCGCGACCCGCCACGGCGACTCGCGTACGTCCCTGGTCTCGGGGAGGAAGTCGAGCGTGCCGCCCGCGGAGAGCCGCTCCTGCCTCTCCCGCCGCGCGCCGAGCAGCTCCCGGCGCCTGGCGTCGAACTCCCGCTGGAGAGTGGCCACGAATCCGAGGGCCTCCGGGGTGAGGATCTCGTCGAACCGGTCGAGCAGCGGTCCTCTGATCTCGACGCCTTCCATCGGCTCTCCTTTCCATCATACGGAAAAATGATTCTAAGACGTGGAATCGACGCTACTCCAGGGTCTCCGGGAGGGTCAACGTAAGGGGTGTCTCAGGGCCCGCTGGGGGGCTTCCCTAATGGGGAGAGAGCGGTCCGGCCAGGAGGATCGAGGTATGAGAAAGCAAATCGTGATCATCGGTGGAGCCGTCCTGGGCATGAGCCTCGCGGTGACGGGCTGCGGCGCAGGCTTCAGCATCGGAGAGCAGCGTGCCACCAACTCCTATGACGTCACCGACGGCGTGAAACTGCTCGACGCCCACACGGGGTCGGGAGAGATCGTGGTCAAAGAGTCGGACCGCGAGGGCGTCCACGTGACCGAGACCGTGCACTGGCGGGGGGAGAAGCCCACGGGCGGGCACAACGTCGCCGGCGAGACACTCACGCTCAACTACGACTGCGGGACCTGCTCGGTCGACTACCAGGTGGAGGTGCCGCGCGGCCTCCAGGTGAAGGCCGACAGCGGGTCGGGCACGATCACGCTGCGCGGGCTCACCGGCCAGGTGGCCGCGTCCACGGGCACCGGGGACATCGACACCCGCGGCCTGGCCGGCGGCCGGGTCTCGGCCACCGCCGGGTCCGGCGACGTCAAGCTGCGGTTCTCCGCGGTTCCCCAGGATGTGCGGGTGGAGACGGGCACGGGCGACGGCGAGGTCTGGGTCCCCGCCGGCACCTACAACGTCACCGCGGACACCGGCACCGGAGAGCGCAAGGTGGAGGTCGGCCGCGACGCGGCGGCCCCTCGGAAGATCGTCGTGAAGACGGGCACGGGCGACGCCGGCGTCCACCAGGTATGACCGGGCGGGCCTGGCGGGCCGGACGGTCCGCCCGCTCGTGCGCCCGCCTTGCTCGCCTCGCTCGCCTCGCTCGCCTCGCTCGCCTCGCTCGCCTCGCTCGCCTCGCTCGCCTCGCTCGCCTCGCTCGCCGGGATCAGAGCATGACCCCCGCCCATAACGAGATGCGTCATTCCCCGGCATCGTGTCACCATCGAGGGGAAGACACCTAGGTGTCGGAGTGTTGGTCTAGTAGAGATGACATATATGCGCATTGAGCCCGAAGACCACGCGGTGGGCGATTACGAACTCGAAGAGCGCCAGGCGCTGCGCCGTGTAGCGGGTCTTTCGACAGAGCTCGAAGACATCACCGAGGTCGAGTACCGCCAGCTCCGCCTGGAGCGCGTGGTCCTCGTGGGCGTGTGGACCAGTGGCACCCTCATAGAGGCGGAGAACTCGCTCGCGGAGCTGAAACTGCTCGCCGAGACCGCCGGATCCCAGGTCCTCGAAGGTCTCATCCAGCGGCGCGACAAGCCGGACTCGGCCACGTACATCGGCTCGGGCAAGGCCATCGAGCTGCGCGACATCGTGGCGGCCACCGGCGCCGACACCGTGATCTGCGACGGCGAGCTCACCCCCGGCCAGCTGCGTCAGCTGGAGGAGGTCGTGAAGGTCAAGGTCGTCGACCGGACCGCGCTGATCCTCGACATCTTCGCCCAGCACGCCAAGAGCCGCGAGGGCAAGGCCCAGGTCGAGCTGGCCCAGCTCCAGTACCTGCTGCCGCGCCTGCGAGGCTGGGGTGGCAACCTGTCCCGCCAGGTCGGCGGCCGCGCCGCCGGCGGCGTCGGCATCGGCGGCCGCGGCCCCGGTGAGACCAAGATCGAGCTGGACCGGCGGCGGATCCGCGAGCGGGCGTCCAGGCTCCGGCGGCAGATCAAGGAGATGTCGACCGCCCGGAAGACCATGCGGCACCGCCGGCAGGCCCGCGAGGTGCCGGCCGTGGCGATCGCCGGCTACACCAACGCCGGCAAGTCGTCGCTGCTGAACCGGCTGACCGGCGCCGGAGTGCTGGTCGAGGACTCGCTGTTCGCGACCCTCGACCCCACTGTGCGCAAGGCTCGCACGCCCGAGGGCCGGCTGTTCACGCTCGCCGACACCGTGGGTTTCGTACGGCACCTGCCCCACCAGCTCGTCGAGGCGTTCCGCTCGACGCTGGAGGAGGTCGGCGACGCCGACCTGATCCTCCACGTGGTGGACGGCTCGCACCCCGACCCGGAGTCGCAGCTCGCGGCCGTCCGTGAGGTGCTGGCCGAGATCGAGGGGGCGCACGAGATCCCGGAGATCGTGGTCATCAACAAGGCGGACGCGGCCGACCCGGTGGTGCTCGCCCGGCTCACGATGAACGAACGGCACAGCGTGGTGGTGTCCGCGCGCACCGGCTCCGGCATCGGGGAGCTGATGGAGATCATCGAGCGGGAACTGCCGCGGCTCGACCGCGAGGTCCGGCTGCTGGTGCCGTACGACCGGGGCGACCTGGTGGCGCGGGCGCACGACGAGGGCGAGGTGCTGTCGCTGGAGCACACCGGCGACGGGACGATCCTGCACGCCCGGGTGCTCGGCGGCCTGTTCGCCGAGCTCGACCGCGTCGCCAAGCCGGTCGAGCGGGTCTGACGCGAGCGACGGAGCCCCTCGACCGGGTCCGGCCACGTGGCGGAGCCGGTTGGGGGGACCTGGCCGCATCCGGCCACGCCGCCGCGTCGTACCTGGTCACAGGCCTGTGAGAGGCACCTTAGGCGGCCATGCCGCGGCTGCGGCCCGGCGTGGCGTTGCCCCTGGACCGGTGCCCGTTGCTACGATAAGGAAAGCCCAATGGGAGCGTAAGCTACCGGGCAAGAAGAGCAAAGCAGGCACCGCCGCCCTCACGTCACGGGGCGCTTCCGCGGGGCACCGGTCGTGAGCTGGGGCTTCGGAGGCGCGTCGCCACCGGGGAGACGCATGTGACGCTCCGGCACGGTCGAGGCGAAGCGGCGTTCTTCTCAATAACCCTGTACATCGAGCCCACCTGTGAAATAACGTAACTGAACTAAATCGCCCGGGTTTCGAGATCCTGGCGATAGGGTCATCGCACAACACCGGTGCGCGATGAGGCAGGAGACCCCCCAATGACGTCCGGATACGAAGCGGACCCGGCGGGCTCGGCGCCCAGGAGCTGGGCCCTTTCGACGTCCTGGGACGTCAGCGAGGTGGTCGGATGACCGTTCGCCTTCTCACCAACATCGGCCGGCTGTGGACCGGGCACGACGTGTGCAGCAACGCCGCCATCCTCGTGCACAACGACCGGATCGCCTGGGTCGGCCGGGCGGCGGACCTGCCGCAGAGCGTCGCGGGCGTCGTCGACGACATCGTCGACGTCGACCACGTGGAGAACCTGGGCGGCGCGCTCGTCACCCCCGGCCTCATCGACGCCCACACCCACCCGGTGTACGCCGGGAACCGGTACGCCGAGATGGCGATGCGGTCCGGCGGCAGCACGGCGTCGGCCATCGCCGCCGCAGGCGGAGGCATCGGGTCGACCGTCACCGTGACCAGGGGCACCGACCCCTGGACGCTGTGCAACGGCGTCCGGGAGCGGCTGCGTGAGTGGCTGCTCGCCGGCACCACGACCGTGGAGGCCAAGACCGGCTACCACCTCACCCGCGACGGCGAGCTGGCCGACGTGCGGCTGCTGCGCGAGCTCGAGAAAGAGCCGATGATGCCGCGGGTGCACGTCACGTTCCTCGCCGCGCACGTCGTGCCGCCGGAGTACTTCGGCCGCCAGCGCGACTACGTCGAGGCCGTCGCATCGTGGTGCGCCGACGCCGCGGGCGCCGGAGCCGACAGCGTCGACGTCTACTGCGACGACGGCCACTTCACCGCCGAGGAGGCCCGCTGGGTGCTCGCCTCCGGGCGGAACGTCGGCCTGATGCCCCGCGTCCACGCCGGCGTCTACAACCGCCGCGGCGCCGTCCAGCTCGCCGCCGAGATGAGCTGCGCCTCGGCCGACCTGCTGCACCACGCCTCCGACGAGGACATCGCGCTCATGGCGAGGTACGGCGTGCCCGCTGTGGTCTGCCCGGGAAGCGCCCTGCAGATGGGGCAGCTCCCGCCCGTCCGCCGGATGCTGGCCCAGGGCGTGCCGATCGCGCTCGGCAGCGACCACAACCCCGGCCACTGCGGCATCACCTCGATGTCCTTGGTCATCAGCCTCGCCGTGGCGGCGTTCGGGATCAGCGTGGGCGACGCGCTGCGGGCGGCGACGCTCGGTGGCGCCCAGGTGCTCGGCGCCCCCGACCGCGGCATCCTCGCGCCGGGCCGGCTCGCGGACATCGTCCAGTGGGACGCCGACCACGAGGGCGCCTTCGCCTGGTCGTTCGGTCTCAAGCCCCGTCGTGTCTGGCGTGGCGGCATCCCCGTCCAGTAGCCCATCGTCAGGTAGCCCGTCGTCTGGGGGGCGGAGGGTCGCCTGCGGGTAATCTTCGCGATATGTCGCCATCTGTCGTAGTCGTCACGGACTCCACCGCGTACCTGAGCGAGGACGAGACGGCCAGGTGGGGCATCACCGTGGTGCCGTTGAAGGTCGTCCTCGGTGGGCGCGAAATCGACGACGCCGTCCCGCCCGGCGACGGCGCGCCTGCCGACGCGCATGGCGGCACGCCTGCGGCCGGTCTCGACGACGGCGCGTCTGCCGACTCGCCTGACGGCGCTTCCACCGGTGCGCTCGCCCGTGCTCTGCGGGATCGGGCGCCGGTGACCACCTCGCGGCCGGCGCCCCAGCGGTTCGCCGACGCCTACGCGCGGGCCGCCGCCGAGGGAGCCCTCGGCGTCGTCTCCGTGCATCTGTCCGCTGAGATGTCGGGGACGGTGGACGCGGCCCGCCTCGCCGCCCGGGACGCGCCCCTCCCCGTCGAGGTGGTCGACAGCAGGTCCATCGCCATGGGGCTCGGCTTCGCCGTACTCGCCGCGGCCAGGTCCGCGGCGGACGGGGCGCCACCCGCCGAGGTCGCCGAGGCGGCGAGGCGGCAGGCCGAGGCCGCCCGGACCTTCTTCTACGTCGACACGCTCGACCATCTGCGACGGGGAGGACGGATCGGCCTGGCCGCCAACCTCGTCGGATCGGCGCTCGCCATAAAGCCGCTGATGCACCTGGGCGACGGGAAGATCACGCTGCTGGAGAAGGTGCGTACGGCGAGCCGCGCCATCGCCCGCCTGGAGGATCTGGCGGTGGAGGCGGCGGGGGACGGGCCGGTCGACGTCGCGGTGCAGCACCTCATGGCCGCCGAGCGGGCCGAGGCGCTCGCCGCGAGCCTCGCCACGCGCCTTCCCCGGCTCGCCCGCATGACGGTCGTCGAGATAGGACCCGTCCTGGGGGCGCACGCGGGCCCTGGAATGCTCGGCGTCACGATCGCCCCGGCAGTACCGGAAGGCCCGGCGGATGGCGTGCGGCGAGCGGTTTGAGCCGTTCGATGACACGCGCCGCGTTCAGCTCTCGGATCGCGTTCAGCTCTCGGATCGGGTGAGGGGCAGGACGGGGCAACCCGACGGCAGGGTGTAGCCCCGGCCTTCCCGCCATCCGAAGGGCCGAACCGCGGTTTGGCGTCGCGACCGGGTGCCTTCCTGCCGGCGGTGCTCCCGGGTTTTCCCCAGAACCCCGTTCTGCCTCGGGCGGGCCGGCGTCGGCCACCTAGCGTCTCTGGCGTGCGAAGCAAGGAGCAGCGGGATCACCGCGTGGCCGCCGAGGCGCGCCTGCGCGGGCTCACCCGGCCGGTGGACGCGTGGCCGCCCTCGGCTCGGCTTCGCTCCTCACCGGCGTCGCCGGGCCCGCCGCCGTCTTTCGGCTCCGCCCGCCAGGCCGGTACGGCCGCATACCTTGACCAGCCTGCCGAGGAGGACGAGATGGCGGCACCGATGAGGAGTCGAATGGAGGAGATCGCGGCCCTCGGACGGTCGAAGTGGAGGGTGGCTCTGCCACGGCTTGACGCGGGCACCCCCGGGCTGCGGGTGCTGGTGGCCGCAGGGCTTCTCGCGGCGCTGGTCGCCGGGATGGTCGCCTGGCGGTCGCGGCCGGTGGCGGAGCCGATCGTCCAGCGGCCTCCGGCTCCCGCGGGCGTCGCCGTGGTCGCCGCCGAGCCGTCCCCGTCTCCGACGTCGAGCGTGATCGTGTACGTGTCGGGAAAGGTACGCAGGCCGGGCGTCCTCACGCTGGCCACCGGTTCCCGGGTCGTGGATGCGATCAAGGCCGCGGGAGGCGTGAGGAAGGGGGCGAGCCCGGGCGGTGTCAACCTGGCAAGGCGCCTCGTGGACGGCGAGCAGATCGTCGTGGGCGCGGCTCAGCCAGCTGGTCCCGGTCCTGGCGCGGCGCAGGCGCCCACCGGCGACGCGGTGGTGAGCCTCAACGCAGCCACGGCCGAGCAGCTCGACGCGCTGCCCGGCGTCGGGGAGGTGCTGGCTCAGCGGATCGTCGAGTTTCGCGACGCGCACGGCGGCTTCCAGACCGTCGACCAGCTCCGCGAGGTCTCCGGCATCGGTGAGAAGAAGTTCGCCGATCTACGAGCCAAGGTCACGGTATGACAGCCGGGTGGCGGTCCTCCGCGTCGGGGGAGGGGCACGCGGGCGGGTTCTCCGTCGTGCTCGTTCTCCCGGCGGCCGCCGGGTGGCTGGCGGCCCTGGTGCTGCTCGGATGCCCGGCGGCCGCGGGGGCGGCCGTGGCGGCCGTCTGCGCCCTCACGGCCACCGTGCTCCTGCTGGTGCTCCGCGGGCGGCGCCGCGTGGCCGGCGATGCGGGGGAGCGGGACGCCGGGCAAGCCGTGGGCACGGTCGTGTCGGGGGTGCTGGTCACCGTGGCCGCGGTGGCGGCGGTCGTCGCGTTCAAGGTGCACACGGTGACGAGTGGGCCGGTGGCGGACCTGGCGGCCCGGGGGGCGACGGTCACGGCGGAGGCCGTCCTCACCGCGGATCCCCGGATCCGGCAGCACCGGGGAGGCGTCGTGCGGCGGGACATGGCGGTCGCCGACGCGAAGATCGTCATCCTCGGCGCCGGGGCGGAGCGGTTCACGGTGGACGCCCCCGTGGTTCTGCTGGGCTCGGGACGCGGGTGGAGCTCACTGCTGCCCAGCCAGCGGGTCAGGGTGCGGGGGCGCCTCGCCGCCGGGGAGCCGGGGGAGCTGACCGCCGCCGTCATGTTCGTACGCGGGCCGCCTCAGCCGCTCTCCGGGCCGACGGCGGTGCAGGGAGCGGCGGGTGCTCTGCGTGCCGGGCTACGGGAGGCGAGCGACGTCCTGCCTCCTGAACAGCGGGGGCTGCTCCCCGGTCTGGTCGTCGGCGACGTGTCGCGCATGGACGAGGAGGTCGAGCACGACTTCAAGACGGCGGGCCTCAGCCACCTCACCGCCGTGTCCGGCACCAATCTCGCGATCGTCGCGGGGGCCACGCTTCTGATCGCCCGGCTGGCGGGCCTGCCGCTCACTGTGCGCGCCGCGGTGGCGGTCGTCGCGATGGTCGCCTTCGCCGTCGTGGCGCGGCCCTCGCCCAGCGTGCTGCGTGCCCTCGTCATGGGGACGATCGCGGCGGCGGCCCTGGGGACGGGCCGTTCCCGGGACGGTGTCGCCGCCCTGTCCGCCACCGTGCTGGGGCTCGTCCTGTTCGACCCCGGCCTGGCCCGCCAGTATGGATTCGCCCTGTCGGTTTTCGCGACCGGCGGCATCCTGGTGCTGGCCCCACGATGGCGCGACCGGCTGGCGGATCGGATGCCAATGATGCCGGCCGAGGCGCTGGCCGTGCCCGCGGCCGCGCAGGCGGCCGTCACGCCGCTGCTGGTGCTGATGTCCGGCCGGCTCGACCTGGTCGCGATCCCGGCCAACCTGCTGGCGGAGCCGGCCGTCGCACCCGCCACCGTGCTGGGCTTCGCCGCCGCGGTGGTGGCACCACTCAGCATGGGCGCGGCGCAACTCCTGGTCCGCCCGGCCGGGTGGGCCGTCGGCTGGATCATCGCGGTGGCCGATCGGGCGGCGAGTGTGCCGCTCGCGACACTCGACTGGCCCGGTGGCCTGCCCGGCCTGGTGCTCCTCACCGTGGCGGCGGTGCTGGGCTGGTTCGTTCTGCGGGGGCGCGCCCGCAGGAGACTGGCCGGGGCCGTGGTGGCCGGCGGGCTGCTGACCGTGCTCGTCGCCGGGCCGGTGGTCTCGCGATGGCCGCCGCCGGGATGGCTGCTCGTCGCGTGCGACGTCGGCCAGGGCGACGCCATCGCGGTGTCGGCCGGGCCCGGCCGGGCGGTGGTGGTGGACACGGGGCCGGAGCCGGGGCCCGCCGACCGCTGCCTGCGCGACCTCGGCGTCCGGCAGGTGCCGTTGCTGGTGCTCACCCATCCCCACCTCGACCACGTCGGAGGCCTGACGGGAGTGCTTCGCGGCCGGTCGGCCGGGGCCGTCCTGGTCAGCCCCGGGAGAGTCCCCACCGGCGAGGCCGCCCGGGTGTCCAGGGAGCTGAGGAAACGGCGGATTCCCGAATGGGTGAGCGCTCCAGGAGTCCGCTGGCGGTTCGGACCGGCCGAGATCACCGTGCTCGCGCCCGCCCCCGGCGCCGGCCCGGAAGGGCCGGGGGAGGGAGCCGTCGCCAACAACGCGAGCGTCGTGCTCCTGGTCCGCTGGCCGGGGAGCAGCGGCGCCCCGGTGGGATCGGCTCTGCTCGCCGGGGACCTGGAGACCGAGGCCCAGGCCGCGCTGTTACGCCACGGAGTGCCGCGGGTGGATCTCCTGAAGGTGCCTCACCACGGCTCGTCGAGACAGGACCCGGCGTTCCTCGCCGCCACCGGGGCCCGCGCCGCCCTCATCAGCGTCGGCGCGGTGAACGACTACGGCCACCCCGCCCCCCTGACGATGCGGCGCCTGAGCTGGCTCGGCATGCGCACCTACCGGACCGACCTGTCCGGTGATCTCGCCGTGGTCGCGTCCGGCGGCCACCTCGCCGTCGTCCCCCGAGGCGGAGCACCCCCCTGACGCGGTCCTCGTCGGCGGCAACGGAGCCGGCCGTGCACCGACGAGGCTCCCTCGCGAGAGGTGAGCGGGCCGATGTGCCGTCACCGGCAACGCATGGCATGCTGCGTGGCATGGCGAACCCAGCACTCGTGACCCTGGTGGTCGGCGACGAGGAGTTCCTGGCGGACCGGGCCGTCGGTTCCGTCCTCGCCGAGGCCCGGGCGGAGGACCCCGACGCTGAGATCCATGAGCTCCAGGGCTCCAAGGTGGAGGCAGGGGAGCTGAACCGCCTGTCTTCGCCGTCGCTCTTCGGCGGCAGGGCCGTCGTGGTGATCCGCGGCGCCCAGGACCTGGCGAAGGACGTCATCGCCGAGATCGTGAAGTACGCCGCCCACCCGGCTGAGGACACCGTCCTGGTGCTGGCCCACCCCGGCGGGGTGAAGGGGAAGGCGCTGGTCGACGGGGTCAGGAAGGCGGGCGCCGACGTGGTCACGGTCGCCAAGCCGGCCAAGCCGGGGGAGCGGCTCGAATTCATCAGAGCCGAGGTCCGGCGGTCGGGCCGGACGATCTCCCCGGCCGCCGCGCAGGCGTTGCTCGACGCGGTCGGCGGCGACCTGCGCGATCTCGCCGCCGCATGCGGGCAACTCGCCTTCGACACCGAGGGAAAGACGATCGACGAGGCCGCCGTCGCCCGTTACTACCGCGGGCGGGCCGAGGTCAGCGGGTTCGCCATCGCCGACCTGGCGATCGAGGGGAAGCTCGGCGAGGCGCTGGAGCAGCTCCGCTGGGCCCTCGCCACCGGCGTCGCGCCGGTGCTCATCGTCAGCGCCCTCGCCGGGGGGTTGCGGTCGCTGGCCAAGGTCGGCGGCGCTCCCCGCAACCTGCGCGGCGGGCAGCTCGCCTCCCACGTGGGAATGCCCCCGTGGAAGATCGATCGGGTCAAGCGCCAACTCGGCGGCTGGGGGCCGGACGGCATCTCCGCCGCCGTGCAGGCCGTGGCCACCGCCGACGAGCAGGTCAAGGGTGGCGGAGCCGACCCGGCGTACGCGATGGAGAAGGCGATCCACGTCATCGTGGCCAGCCGTACCGGTCGCTGAGCGCGCCACCGTCAGCCCGCCGGTCCTCCAGGAGCCCATCTCATCCGTGTGGCCGGTCGTCCCCCTCCATGTGGAGCAGCATCCGTTTGAGCAGGACGGCGAGGGTGTCCTGATCCTCCCTGCCGAGCACGCCGACCATGTCGTCCTCCGCCTCGCCGCGCAGGTCCATCGCCCTCTGCCAGGCGCTGTGGCCCGCCTCGGTGAGCTCCACGTCCACCCGGCGGCGATCCTCGACGCTGCGGATCCGCCGGACGAGGCCGGCCTTCTCCAGCGTGTCCAGCCGTCCGGTCATGCCGGCCGGCGACACCTTGAGCTCGGCGGCGAGCTCCGAGGGGGTGACCCGGCCTCCCTCACCGCGCGATGCCAGACGATGGAGGGTCTCGAACTCGAACTCCTGGAGGCCCACCGCGTTCAGCGCGGCGTCCTTGGCGTGGGAAACGTGTTTCACCAGGAACTGCATCCGCGTGACGATCGCCTCCACGCGCTCGTCGAAGGGAGTCTTCCCGCGCCACCGGGCGATGTGCCGGTCCACTGAGTCGTCCACCCTCGCATCATACGAGTAGATATTTCGTTGACGAATGATTCGTCAGCGAAATATCGTCTCCGTATGATCAGACGCCTGATGGCGGGCCGTACCGTCGCCGCCGTCGCCACCGCGCTCATCCCCACCGGGCTCACCCTCGCCGTGATCAGGGCGACCGGGTCCGCCCTCGATCTCGGCCTCGTCCTCGCGGCGGAGATGACGCCCATGCTCCTGCTGCTACCGGTGGGCGGAGTGCTGGCGGACCGGCTGCCGCCGAGGCAGGTCATCCTCGTGGCCGACCTGGTCCGGTGCGCCGCCCAGGTCGCGATCGGCCTCCGGCTTCTCCTCGGTCACCCCTCGGTCGCGGAGATCGCCGTGCTGGCGGCCGTGACAGGCGCGGCCGTGGCCTTCGGCGTGCCCGCCGTGTCGCCTCTGGTGACCGGCGTCGTCCCCCCTGAGGCGCGGCTCAGGGTGAACGCCCGGATGGGCGTGCTCGGCGGGATCGCCCAGATGGCGGGCCCCGCTCTCGCCGGAGGGTTCACGCTGTGGCTCGGGGCGGGGTGGTCCTTCCTGCTCACCGGCATCGGCTTCGCGGTGTCCGCCCTCACCCTGGGCGGGCTCGTCACGGCGCCTCGCGTGAGAACTTCGAGCCGTGTCGTCGCCGACTTCGCCGAGGGCTGGCGGGAGGCCAGGCGTCATCGGTGGTTCCTCGTGAGCGTGCTCGGCCACGGGGTCTGGCACCTCGGCGCGGGCCTGCTGCTCACGCTGGGACCGCTCATCGCGGTACGCGCTCTGGGCGGCGAGTCCGCCTGGCTGGTGATCGCGCAGTCCGGGACCGTGGCGATGGTGCTCGGCACGGTCGCCGCGCCGCGGCTGCCGATCAGGCGGCCGCTGGCGGCGACGGCCGCAGGTGCCGCACTGTACGCCTGCCCGCTGATCGCCTTCGCGATCCCCGCCCCGATCGCCGTCGTCGCGGCGGCCTACTTCGTGGCCATGCTCGGCCTGGGAGTGCTGATGCCGCTGTGGGAGACCGCGATGCAGCGAGGGATCCCGCAGGGCGCGCTCGGCAGGGTGGGCTCGTTCGACTCGCTGATCTCCTTCGCCGCCCGGCCGCTGGGGCTCGCCGTGGCCGCGCCCCTCGCGGAGTGGACCGGAAACGCGATCCCGCTGGTCACGGCGGCCGCGCTGGTCGCCGGGGCGAACCTCGCCGTGCTCGTCCTGCCCGAGGTCCGTCACCGCGTTCCGGAGGCGGCGGACGCCCGGGCGGGGGCCGGGGCACGCTGAACCGGGGCGGCGAACAGAGAACGCCGCACCCCCCGGCATGGGGGATGCGGCGTGGAAGCCCTGGTCGGACCTACTTGGCGGCCTGGAGGGCGGCGGCGCGCTTGGCGATCGCCGACTTCCGGTTCGCGGCCTGGTTCTTGTGGATGACGCCCTTGCTGACGGCCTTGTCGAGCTGGCGCGACGCGACCTGGAGGGCGACGATCGCGTCATCGACGTTGCCCTGGTCGGCGGCCTCGCGGAACTTGCGGACCGCGGTCTTCAGGGACGACTTGACGGCCTTGTTGCGCAGCCTGTGCTTCTCGTTCTGACGGTTGCGCTTGATCTGGGACTTGATGTTCGCCACGAAGAAAGCCTCGGTATGAAGTCTGGGTCGGATGGGGCGCGCGGGCTCGTGAGAGGGCGCGCCACACGCAGTTGAACAGGATACCAACAGTCCGGCCCGCCGCTCAAATCGCGCCCATGGGCCATTGCCTGCAGACGCATCTTACCTTGAGAAGCGGCCACCGGCCCTCATCTCGGCCCCTCATCTCGGCCCTCATCTCGGCACGGGCCGCACCCATTCCGTCTCGTACTCCCTCCAGTCCTCCTCTGTGGCGGCGAAGTCGACGTACATCGCCAGCCCCATGGCGGTCCTCGGGCCGTGCTCCGTCAGGGCCAGCCGCGTCCCCTCGGCCGCGCCGGCGACGCTCTCGGCGTAGTCGCTGAACGGAACCCCGTGGTCGTGGTACGCCGGCGCGCCGATCAGGAGGGTCCTGCTCTCGGGGACGAGGTCCATGGCGAGCTCGGCCTGCCGTACGACGTGCCCGCCGTAGACCGACTTCAGGGGCGTGAAGGAGTCGTACGTCATGATCGCCACCTGGTCGGTGAGGACGGCGACCTGGCGGAAGTACCCAGGCGTCCAGTACTTGTCATGCCCGACGGCCAGCCGCGCGGGGTACCGGACGCCGGACAGCGGCTCGATCTGCTGGGTGGAGGCCGACAGGAGTCTGCCCCCGATGGCCTGCCGGGTCTCCCGCAGCATCGCCAGGAACGCGGCGTCGCCGTCCTGGACCGGCTCGAAGTCGTAGTGAATGCCGTCGAAGCCGAGGGCGACCATCGCGCGTGCGCCCTCGACGATCCGGGCGCGGGCCGCCGCGTCGCCGAGGTCGAGGTGAGGCAGGCCGTTGTCGTTCACCGTCTGGCCCAGCCAGGCCGACACCCGCACGCCCGGCAGCTTCTGCCGCCACGAGGCCAGGAAGCTCCTCGCGCCGGGGTACTTCGCCGGGTCGAGCGCCCCGTCGTAGCCGAGCGGCCCGCTGTGGACGTACACGTCCCTGATCCCGCTCCCGCGCAGCCGTGCGGCCAGGGCGTCCATGTCGGCGGCGCCGCGGCGGCCGTCCACCCAGGCGTGGCCCATCCACAGCGCGTCGTGCCCGGTGGTCTTCGTCCACGCGGCGGGCGATCCGGTGAACTGCAGGCGGAGCGCGGCCGTGGCGGCCAGCCACAGCACGACCGGTACGGCCAGGACGACGGCGGCCCACCGCACAGCGCGTCTGGTGGTCGAGGCAAGCATCCGGACATGCCACCATGGAGGGTGGCTGGTCCGCCAGCCCTTGACGGGAGGGCCCGCGGCCCTGCCGATGGCAGTCACCCAACTTGTCGAAACGGACCTCGGTGCGCATTCAGCCTGGCCAGACCGACCCCGCGTTGATCCGCAACTTCTGCATCATCGCGCATATCGACCATGGCAAGTCGACTCTCGCCGACCGGATGCTGCAGCTCACCGGCGTGGTCGACGACAGGTCGATGCGCGCGCAGTACCTCGACCGCATGGACATCGAGCGTGAGCGCGGGATCACGATCAAGTCGCAGGCCGTCCGCCTCCCGTGGAACGGCCACGTCCTCAACATGATCGACACTCCGGGGCACGTGGACTTCACCTACGAGGTGTCCCGGTCGCTGGAGGCGTGCGAGGGCGCGGTCCTCCTCGTCGACGCGGCCCAGGGCATCGAGGCGCAGACGCTGGCCAACCTCTACCTGGCCATGAACGCCGACCTGCACATCATCCCCGTGCTCAACAAGATCGACCTGCCCGCGGCGCAGCCGGACAAGTACGCCGAGGAGATCGCCGGCCTCATCGGCTGCGACCCCGGTGACGTGCTCCGCGTGTCCGGCAAGACCGGCGTGGGGGTCAAGGAGCTGCTCGACCACGTCGTCGCCAACGTCCCGGCGCCGGTGGGGGACGCCGGCAAGCCGGCCCGCGCGCTCATCTTCGACTCGGTGTACGACACCTACCGCGGCGTCGTGACGTACGTCAGGGTCATCGACGGGCACCTGTCCAAGCGTGAACGGGTGCTCATGATGTCCACCGTCGCCCAGCACGAGCTGCTGGAGATCGGCGTCATCTCGCCCGAGCCCATGCCGTCGGACCGTGGCCTCGGGGTCGGCGAGGTGGGATACCTGATCACCGGCGTGAAGGACGTCCGGCAGTCGCGGGTCGGCGACACGGTGACCAACGCCGCCAAGCCGGCCGCCGACGCCCTGGGCGGCTACGCGCATCCCAAGCCGATGGTCTACTCGGGCCTCTACCCGATCGACGGCGACGACTTCCCGGAGCTGCGCGAGGCCCTCGACAAGCTGCGGCTGAACGACGCGGCGCTCGTCTACGAGCCCGAGTCCTCGGCGGCGCTCGGGTTCGGCTTCCGGTGCGGCTTCCTCGGCCTGCTGCACATGGAGATCGTGCGGGAGCGGCTGGAGCGCGAGTTCAACCTGTCGCTCATCTCCACCTCGCCGAACGTCATCTACCGGGTGGTGATGGAGGACAGGCGCGAGATCGTCGTCACCAACCCCTCGGAGTTCCCCGAAGGCAAGATCGCCGAGATCTACGAGCCGGTGGTGAAGGCCACGCTCCTCGCCCCCTCGGAGTTCATCGGCGCGATCATGGAGCTCTGCCAGGGGCGCCGGGGCCAGCTCCAGGGCATGGACTACCTGTCGGAGGACCGGGTCGAGATCCGCTACACGCTGCCGCTCGGCGAGATCATCTTCGACTTCTTCGACCAGCTCAAGTCCAAGACGCGGGGGTACGCCTCGCTGGACTACGAGCCGTCCGGGGAGCAGGACGCCGACCTGGTGAAGGTCGACATCCTGCTGCAGGGCGAGACCGTCGACGCGTTCAGCGCCGTCGTCCACCGCGACAAGGCGTACGCCTACGGGGTCGAGATGGCCAAGAAGCTCAAGGAGCTCATCCCCAGGCAGCAGTTCGAGGTGCCCATCCAGGCCGCCATCGGCGCCCGCGTGATCGCCCGCGAGAACATCAGGGCGATCCGCAAGGACGTGCTCGCCAAGTGCTACGGCGGTGACATCAGCCGCAAGCGGAAGCTGCTGGAGAAGCAGAAGGAGGGCAAGAAGCGGATGAAGATGGTCGGCCGGGTGGAGGTCCCCCAGGAGGCCTTCGTCGCCGCGCTCTCCACCGAGTCGCCCTCTACGGACAAGGGCCGCAAATAGGGCGCAAAAGGCTTAGCTCGCCCTGATGGGGTGGGTTAGCGTTTGCGCATGCGCATCCTCTCCGTGAACGCCGGCCGGGCCGTACACGCCGATTGGGTCGCCGACCTGAAGCGGACGGCCATCGACAAGCGGCCGGTGGCGGGACGGGTCGCGGTGCTGGACAACGGCCTGGCGGGCGACGAGCGCGCGGACATGGCCCGGCACGGCCACCCGGACCAGGCGGTCTACGCCTACGCCCGGGAGGACTACGACTGGTGGCAGCCGAGGATGGAACGCGACCTGCGCGACGGCCAGTTCGGGGAGAACCTCACCACCACCGGGGCCGACGTGACCGGCGCCATGATCGGCGAGCGGTGGAGAGTGGGCACCGCCGTCCTGGAGGTGACCGCCCCGCGCATCCCCTGCGCGGTGTTCCGCAACTGGATCGACGAGCGCGGCTGGGTGAGGCGGTTCACCGAGGCCGGCCGTCCCGGGGCGTACTTCCGGGTGGTGGAGCGAGGAGAGCTGGGCGCGGGGGACGAGATCGAGGTGCTGGAGCGGCCCGGGAGCGTGACGATCGGCGAGGCGTTCCGGGCCTACCACGGAGACCAGGAGCTCCTGCGCAGGCTCCTCGCCTATCCCGGCCACTCCGACAAGTGGGACCATGTCGCGCGGCGCGTCCTCGGTTGACCGTGGTACGCCCCGCGTGGAAGGAGGCCGGACCACCAGGAGACGGTCAAGGATGCATGAGAAGCAACGGGTCGCAGGTGTCGGTTCCGACCAGCTTGGGGGTGTTCGGGTCTTTCAAGACCTTCTCGCTGTTGACGATGTAGTAGCCTCCGGCGGGCCGAGGTATCACGATCAGCGTTTGATACTGCATGATCGCCTGTGCCTGGGCGGTGGTCGCTCCATGTCCGAGAGCGTGCCTCAGCATGGTCCTGAGCATGGCGAAGAGATTGTCGTGGGTGAATCCCGGCCAGATGAGCACTCGGTAGGTGTGCGGGATGATCCCGAGATTCTGGCTGAGACCTCGGATCGACACGCGCGAGTCCGCCCACTTCGCCACTGTCGTGGCGGCCAAGTTGTCCTGGGCGGCGAGGTCGTGCCAGGACTCCCATCGCGCACGTGCCATATGAATGTGCAGCTGGTTGAAATCTCTGGCCTGCTTTGAATTGATTCCCAGCCCCACAGGGGTGGGGACCACGGTGGGAGGCTGGGTGGCATAATAGTCCGCGGCGTTCCAATAATTCGGCGCACTGCTGCCGCAGATCCAGGAACACTCGATACCGTAGATCCGCTCGGTGGGGACGAGAATATAGTTGACGTAGTTCTTCTTGCTCTTGGCGCCGCCCATCACCACGTAGTCGGCATGGTTCTGCCGGCAGGTGTTGTTGCTGTGACACTTCTGGCTGCGCTGCCAGAGAGAGTCCGAGTCGCTGGTCTTACCGCACTCCTTGGGATCGGGCCCTGTGGCGAGTGCCGATGAAGACGCGGCCAGCGCGTGCCCGGCACCGGAAAGAACGCCCGCGCCCGCGAGTACGGTGGTGCCCGCCAGGCTGGAGAACTGGATGAACCGGCGTCGCGTCAGCTCGCTCGCCTCGTCGTTCGACCGGTCGCCGTCACGCATGATTACCCCCGATAACCTGCACCTGAAACTGCTTGCCGCGATCTGGGCACGCACTGCGGCTCCGGCCGTGTATGAGACCGGAACGCTCCGCGGGCCGAGAGCCCGGGCAGCGTGTTCGCGACGCCCCTGCCCGTCAATGAAAGATCGACGCACTCGGCCAGGTTGATCCCCTCCCGGTCGGCCGGTAAAAGCTCCTGGCGCATCCTTGAGTTTCAGCAGGAAAGATCGAAACCCTTCCCCCGGGCGCTGCGAAAATCACCGGGTGTTCCACTCCCGTGCGTGTACGGCGACCGGCCCCAAGAAGGCGACGATTTGTCGTGGCGTTGCGTGGCGGCCGAACGGGCGTGTATTAGAATAACCGGCGCGACATATTGTGTGATATAGGGTGAGCGCGACAAAGACGGATAGAGAGCTACTTCTCGCGACGGATCCCGGTGCCCAGGGCGTCGATGGCAGCGCCAAGGTGACGGCAGACTGGGGAGCGTGCCTTCCGTGCTTCCCGACGGCGATCCCGTCCCCACGAGCGGCGAGCTGCCACCCGCCGCGCTCGACGGGCTCGGCTCACGTCCGTTCGGCTTCTACGTGCATGTCCCGTTCTGCGCCACCAGGTGCGGGTACTGCGACTTCAACACCTACACGGCCGCCGAGCTCGGGCCGGGCGCGTCCCAGCGTGACTACGCCGAGACCGCCATCGAGGAGGTACGGCTGGCCCGCCGGGTGCTGGGTGACGCCGCCCTGCCGGTGGAGACCGTGTTCTTCGGCGGCGGCACGCCGACGCTGCTGCCCGCGCCCGATCTCGTACGGATCCTCCAGGCGATCGACAAGGAGTTCGGCCTGCGGCCGGACGCGGAGGTGACCACCGAGGCCAACCCGGAGTCCGTCGATCAGGGATACCTGGAGACGCTGCGCGCCGGGGGCTTCACCCGGATGAGCTTCGGCATGCAGAGCGCCAGCGATCACGTCCTGAAGGTGCTCGACCGCCGGCACACCACCGGGCGGGCCGCCGACGCCGTCCGTGAGGCGCGCGCCGCCGGGTTCGAGCACGTCAACCTGGACCTCATCTACGGCACGCCGGGGGAGAGCGACGACGACTGGCGGGCCTCCCTGGACGCGGCGATGGCGGCCGGTCCCGACCACGTCTCGGCGTACTCGCTGATCGTCGAGGACGGCACCCGCCTGGCGGCGCGCATCCGCCGCGGCGAGCTGCCGATGCCCGACGACGACGTCGCGGCCGACCGTTACCTGCTCGCCGAGGAGGCGCTGACGTCGGCAGGGCTGCGGTGGTACGAGATCTCCAACTGGGCCCGCACGGACGAGGCGCGGTGCCGCCACAACCTGCTCTACTGGACCGGCGGCGACTGGTGGGGCGTCGGGCCGGGGGCGCACAGCCACGTCGGCGGCACCCGCTGGTGGAACGTGAAGCACCCGGCGGCGTACGCGGGCCGTCTCGCCGCGGGCTCCTCGCCCGCGCACGCCCGCGAGGTGCTGACCGAGGAGGACAGGGCCGTCGAGCGGGTCATGCTGGAGCTGCGGCTCGCCTCCGGCTTCCCGCTGGCCGACCTCGCACCCGAGGCCCGTACGGCGTGCGCCAGGGCGCTGGCGGGAGGGCTGCTGGAGGTGGCGGACTTCAAGGCCGGGCGGGCCGTGCTGACCCTGCGGGGCAGGCTGCTCGCCGACGCCGTGGTCCGCGACCTGACCGCCGGATGACACGGATGAGCCCCGCGACGCCGAGCCAGGCCATCGCCCCGAGCATGGCCGTGATCCCCGCCGGGACGATCGTCCTGCGGGACGAGGGCACGAAGACGAACTGGGAGGTCGATGTCCAGGCCTTCCGTCTCGCGCCGCATCCCGTGACCCGCGAGTTGTACCGCGCCGTTCTGGGCGACGTCCCGGCCGGCCCGGCGGGGCCGCTGACGCCGGTGACCGATGTCTCCTGGCTGGAGGCCGTCAGGTTCTGTGACGCGCTCTCGCGTGCGACGGGGCTGCGGCCCTGCTATTCGATGGGCGACGACCCCGACGGGCTGGACGTGACCTGCGACTGGCGAGCCGGCGGGTATCGCCTCCCGTCAGAAGCGGAGTGGGAGCACGCCTGCAGGGCCGGGACGAGCGGCGTCCGCTACGGAGAGCTGGACGAGATCGCCTGGCACCGCGGGAACTCCGGCGGGGACGTGCACGACGTCGCGGGGAAGGCGCCGAACGCGTGGGGGCTCCACGACATGATCGGCAACGTGTGGGAGTGGTGCTGGGACGTCTACGATCCCGGCGTCTACGGCCCGTACCGCGTGTTCCGTGGCGGAAGCGCCTACGACCAGCCGCGAGGATGCCGCGCGTCGTGCCGGCGCAAGAGCCATCCCACCTTCCGCATCGACGACCTGGGGTTCCGGCTCGCGCGGTCGTTGTGAGCGAAGACGCGGCAGGCGCGTCGCCGGACGTGGCCGATCCGCGCACCGGCGCGGGATCGGCGGGGGTCAGGCGCCGGGCTCGGTCACGAAGTCGATGAGCTCCTCCACCCGGCCGAGCAGCTCGGGCTCCAGGTCGGCGAACGTTCTGACCCGGCCGAGGATGTGCCGCCAGGCCTCCTGGGGGTCCATGCGCCAGCCCAGGGCGGCGATCACGCCCTCCTTCCAGGGGACGCCGCGCGGCACGTCCGGCCATGCGGGGATGCCGAGCGCGGCCGGCTTCACCGCCTGCCAGATGTCCACGAAGGGGTGGCCCACGACGAGCACGTCGTCCCCGCGGACCCGGGCGGCGATGCGGCTCTCCTTCGAACCCGGCACCAGGTGGTCCACCAGGACGCCCAGCCGCCTGCCGGGCCCGGGGGCGAACTCCTCGACGATCGCGGGCAGGTCGTCGACGCCTTCCAGGTACTCCACCACGACCCCCTCCACCCGCAGGTCGTGACCCCAGATCTGCTCGACGAGCGAGGCGTCGTGGACGCCCTCGACGTAGATCCTGCTGCCCTTGGCCACCTGAGCCCGCAGGCCGCCGACCGCGATCGACCCCGAGGCGCTCCGCGCGGGGCCGGACGGCCCGGCGGACGGCCGTACGAGCGTGACCGGCCTGCCCTCCAGGAGGAACGCGGCGGGCGTCAGCGGGAAGACCCTCCGCCGGCCGAACCGGTCCTCCAGCGTGACGGCCTCCTTGTCGCAGGCCACCACCGCGCCGCAGAAGCGGCCCTCCGCGTCCTCGACCACGAGGTCGTTCTCCGCCGGAACCTCGGGGATCTGCCCCCGCTTGGGGCGCCGCCAATCACCGGAAAGCACGTCCCGCCCATACATGCCGGGAACGCTAGCAAACCGGCGGCCCGCCGTAGGGCGTCACCGGGCCATGCGCCGCGCGCCGGCGCGCCGTGCGAGGACGACGACCGTCACGACCACGGCGGCGAGCAGGCCGAGGAACGGCAGCGCCAGGAACGCGGCGCCGCCGGCCGGCGGGCCCGCGCCGGCGGCGAGCTCCTTGCCGACGCCGAACGTGACGCCGTCGCCCTCGCAGGTCACCTGGTACGGCCCGGCCGCCGGGACGGCGACGGCGAACAGCGGCTCCCAGTCGGTGCCCCCGGCGGAGAGCCGCTGGGACGTCGTAGGCCTGGTGAGCTTGATCCGCGCGTCCTGCCCGTCTCCGACCTGGCACTTCACGTCCGTGGGCTCGTCGGCGCTGGCGTAGATCGCCGGGTGGGCCTCGGGGTCGAGGGTGACCTCGACCGTCTGGTCTCCGGCGAAGGTGGTCCCCGGCGCGATGTCGTCGATCGTGGTGAACAGGCCCCCGGCGAAGCCGCCGGCACCCGCGAAGAGCAACACGGCGAACAGCACCCAGGCGAGCGCGACCCACAGGAGCCGCTCACCGGGGGCGAAGGACGCGCCGGGAGGGCCGGCCCGGCCCGGCGCGGAGGCACGGGGCAGCCGGAGGGTGGCCGGACCCGGGTAACGATCATCGTTCATGGACGGAACGTTCGCCTATGTGACTTGTAAGCGATTTGCAGTCGGCTTGTCCCCGATGTCCTCGGCGTTATCGCACGCCACGGCTGGGGGCCGTACACTTGGCACTCGGGAACACAGAGTGCCAGAGTGGGTGTTTCCACGCGCAGGGAGGTGACACTTTGCTCGACGACCGCAAGCTGGCGGTGCTCCGTGCCATCGTCGAGGACTACGTGTCCACCAACGAGCCGGTCGGGTCGAAGGCCCTCGTGGACCGGCACAACCTCGGCGTCTCCCCGGCGACCATCCGCAACGACATGGCGGCGCTGGAGGAGCAGGGATACATCGCGCAACCCCACACGAGCGCCGGCCGGGTCCCGACCGACAAGGGATACCGCCTGTTCGTCGACCGCCTGTCGCAGATCAAGCCGCTGTCCGGCGCCGAGCGCAGGGCGATCGAGACGTTCCTCGCCGGGGCCGTCGACCTCGACGAGATCGTCATGCGGACGGTGCGGCTGCTGGCGCAGCTCACGCGGCAGGTCGCCGTCGTGCAGTACCCCTCACTCACCCGCTCGTCGGTCCGGCACGTCGAGATCGTGCCGCTGTCCGAGCGGCGGGTCATGCTCGTCCTGATCCTCAACACGGGCCGGGTGGAGCAGCGGGTCGTGGACCTCCCCGAGGAGGTCGCCGACGAGCGCATCGCCAATCTGCGCGCGGTGCTCAACGGCTGCCTGGACGGCTGCGGGCTGTCCCGGGTGCCGGAGACCGTCGCCGACGTGCCCGAGCGGCTCCCCGCCGAGGACAGGCAGGTCGCGGCGACCATACTTTCCGTGCTGCTCGAGACGCTGGTCGAGCGGCACGAGGAGAAACTCGTCTTCGGCGGCACGGCCAACCTGGCGGCGGCCGACTTCAGCGTGGGCCTGCGCGACGTGCTGGAGGCGCTGGAGGAGCAGGTCGTGCTCATCCGCCTGCTGGGCGAGACGCACGGCATGTCCGAGCTGACCGTCAGGATCGGCTCGGAGAACCCGTACAGCGGCCTGCGCGGCACCTCTATCGTCGCCGCGGGGTACGGTTCGGGCGACAAGGAACTGGCCCGGCTCGGAGTGCTGGGCCCGACACGAATGGACTATCCGGTGACGATGGGTGCGGTTCGCGCCGTGGCGCGCTACGTCGGCCAGATCCTGGCGGGGTCATAAGTGTCCAAGGACTACTACGCGACCCTCGGGGTCCGCCGTGACGCCAGCCCGGAAGAGATCAAGAAGGCGTATCGCCGACTCGCACGCGAGCTCCACCCGGACGTCAACCCCGATCCGGAGACCCAGGAGCGGTTCAAGGAGATCACCCAGGCGTACGAGGTGCTCTCCGACGCGGGCAAGCGCCGGATGTACGACATGGGGGCCGACCCCTTCGGCGGCTCGGGCGCGGGCGCCGGAGCCGGCGGTTTCGGGGCGGGCTTCCCGTTCAGCGACATCATGGACGCCTTCTTCGGCTCGTCCGGCGGCGGCCGCGGGCCGCGGTCCCGCGCCCGGCGCGGCCGCAACGCGACCATCCGGGTGGAGCTCGACCTGGCGGAGGCCGGGTTCGGCACGACCCGTGAGATCGTCGTCGACACGGCCGTCGTCTGCGACGTCTGCCAGGGCTCGGGCGCCGCGGCCGGCACCCACCCCGACACCTGTGACATGTGCCACGGCCGCGGCGAGGTCTCCCAGGTGACCCGCTCGTTCCTGGGGCAGGTCATGACCTCCCGCCCGTGCCCCCAGTGCGGCGGCTTCGGCAGCGTGATCCGCCACCCCTGCCTGGAGTGCTCCGGCGAGGGGCGGGTCAGGACCCGGCGCACGATCAAGGTCAGGATCCCCGCGGGCGTCGAGGACGGCACGCACATCCAGCTCGCGGGCGAGGGCGAGGTCGGCCCAGGCGGCGGCCCTCCCGGCGACCTGTTCCTGGAGATCGTCGAGCGGCCCCACCAGACGTTCGAACGGCGCGGCGACGACCTGCACTGCACCGTGACGATCCCGATGACCGCGGCGGCGCTCGGCACCTCGCTGTCCATCGAGACGCTCGACGGCGCCGAGGAGGTCGACCTGCGCCCCGGCACCCAGGCCGGCCAGATCATCCCCCTGTACGGCAGGGGCGTCCAGCGGCTCAACGAGACCGGCCGGGGCGACCTGCTGATCCACGTGACCGTCGAGACCCCCACAAAGCTGGACCCGCAGCAGGAGGAGCTGCTCAAGGAGCTGTCGAAGCTGCGGGGGGAGGAGCGGGCGCCCGGCAAGTTCACCCCCGGGCAGCAGGGCTTCTTCTCGCGGCTCCGGGACGCCTTCAACGGCCGCTGACGCGCCCGTCACATGAGCGTTCCCCTGTTCCTCTCGGACGCCGCCCGCCCGGGCGAGGGCGAGCCCGCGGGCCGGATCGTCCTCGACGGCCCGGAGGGCCGTCACGCGGCCGCCGTGCGACGGCTGCGCCCCGGTGAGCGTGTCGACCTCACCGACGGCGCCGGCCGGGTGGCGGAGTGCGTAGTGGCGGCGGCGGGCAAGGAGTCGCTGACCCTGGACGTGCTGCGCAGGTTCGAGGCGCCGGCGCCCCGCCCCCGCCTGGTCGTGGTGCAGGGCCTGCCCAAGGGCGACCGGGGCGAGCTCGCGGTCGAGATGATGACCGAGGCCGGCGTCGACGTGATCGTGCCCTGGGCCGCCACGCGATGCGTCACGCAGTGGAAGGGCGACCGGGCCGCCAAGGGGCTGGCCCGCTGGCGGGGCACGGCCCGTGAGGCGGCCAAGCAGGCCCGCCGCTTCCATCTGCCGGAGGTGGCCGAGCAGGTCACCACGGCCCAGGCCGCCGAGCTGATCCGGGGGGCGGCGCTGGCGGTCGTGCTGCACGAGGAGGCCGCCGAGCCGCTGAGCCGCCTCCCGCTGCCGTCCGCCGAGGATCGCGGCGACATCGTCGTCGTGGTCGGCCCCGAGGGCGGCGTGGCCGAGGAGGAGATCGCCGGCTTCCGGGCCGCGGGAGCCGTACCGGCCCTGCTCGGGCCCACCGTGCTGCGCACGTCGACCGCGGGGGTCGCGGCGGCGGCGGTCCTGCTGTCCCGCTGCGGCCGCTGGTGATCTGAGGTCGCGCCGCCCGCCAAGGGGCGTACGCCGTCGCTGTGACGCCGGGCTCTAGGACGCCGGGGTCTCCTCGGCCGCCTGGGAGGTCGGAGTCTCCGTGGGCGTGTCCGCGGGAGTGGGCGTCGGGCTGGGCGTCAGCGAGACGGTCGGGCCCGCCGTCGGCGTCGACGGCGTGGTGGGCCTCGGCGTCGTCGGCTGGGAGGTCTCCCTCGGGGAGCACGTCGGCGAGACGGTCGCGTCCGGCTCGACCACTCCGGCGGTGGGCGAGGGGCAGGGATGGGGTCTCGCCGGGTTGGGCTTGGCGGTCGGGCCCGTCTTGTGCGACGGCAGCGGCGACGCGTGGGCGCGAGGGCTCGCCGAGGCGATCGGCGGCACCACCCCCGGCGGGGTCGCCATCGGCGGCCGGGTCACGGACGAGGTGCCTGTGTCGGGCGGCTGGTTCTCTCCTCCGTTCGCCGGGGCGATGCCCACGGTCTCGGCGACCTGGGTCCGCAGGTCGGGGATGACCATCACGACCGTGCCCGCCACGAGCACGGCTCCGGCCGCGGACGCCCCGATCCGCCACCAGGGCATCCCGCGCAGGCCGAACAGGCCGCGCCGGCTGTCGATCCGCGTGCGGATGATCTCCAGTCCTTCGGGAGACGGCACGACCGAGTCCGCCTCCGCGCGCATTGCACGGCGGAGCAACTCGCCGTACTCGTCGTCGGGCGGGAAGTTCATGAGAACTGCTCCAGTGCCATCCGTAGTGCGGCCATGCCGCGGGCCGTGTGACTCTTCACCGCGCCCTTGCTGATGCCCATCGCGTGCGCGATCTCGGCTTCCGACAGGTCACCGTAGTACCGCAGCACCAGCGCCTCGCGCTGCCGGGTGGGCAGACCGCGGAGCGCCTCGATGACGGCGGAGCGCTCGAGCTCGCCGATGGCCCCGTTCTCCGCGCTCGGCGCGTCGGGGAGCCCCTTCGGGGCGTACTTCTCGACGACCGCGCGATGACGCAGCACGGAACGGGATCGGTTGACGACCGATTGGCGCAGGTAGGCGAGTGCCTTGTCGGTGTCCCTCAGCCTGCGCCACGCGCCGTGAATGGCGACGAACGCGTCCTGAACGACCTCTTCCGCGCTGGCCACGTCGCGCACCAGCAACACGGCGAGACGCACCAGTGACCGATAGTGGGCGCTGTAAAGCGCCGTCACGGCCATGTCGGCGTCCCACCCGACGGGCACCGCCCCCAGCGACCTGTCGGCCACGAGGGTCTCGGTGGTCACGTCTATAGGACGCTCGTCATTCCCGGAGGGTTTACGCTCTTCCGAATCATTAGGGGGCATGACCCAGTGGTGTCCTCGCCCGACACTAGGGGTGTTTTTTTCTGGTGCAGTGTCGCACACCCACATTAGCCCGGGGGATCTTTACCGTCATCATCAAGCGGCGCAGGCTAGTCTTTCGCTCGTGAGCGACTGCCTGTTCTGCAAGATCGTGGCCAAGGAGGTCCCGGCGGACGTCGTCATGGACACCGCCAGGACGCTCGCCTTCCGGGACGTCAACCCGCAGGCCCCGACCCACGTTCTGGTCATCCCCAAAGCCCATCACGAGAACGCCGCGGCGCTCGCCGCCGTCGACGACGGCCTGGCGGACGACCTCCTCACCACCTGCCACGCGGTGGCCGTGCAGGAGGGCGTGGCCGGCTCGGGCTACCGGGTGGTGCTCAACACCGGGCCGGGCGCGGGGCAGACCGTCTTCCACGTTCACGCCCACGTGATCGGGGGCCGGAGCCTCGCATGGCCCCCCGGGTGAGCGGCTAGCATGAGAGGGAACTCAAGGGAGGCGATCGGGCCCCTAGGGCCGCCCATGTCCGAGTCACACAACACCCACAAGACCCAGGCGAAGGTAGTCATCCCCGAGGGGCGGGCGATGGTCAGCCTGCTCGGCTCGCGGGACGAGCTCCTGCGGGTCATCGAGAACGCCTTCAGCGCCGACATCCACGTGCGCGGCAACGAGATCACCATCACCGGCAGCCCGGAGGAGAGCGGAGTCGTCGTCCGCCTCTTCGAGGAGCTGGTGGAGCTGGTCGGCTCGGGCGCCGAGCTCACCCCCGACGCGGTCGAGCGCAGCATCGCGATGCTGCGGATGACCACCGACCGTCCCGCGGAGATCCTGTCGCTGGACATCCTGTCCGCGCGCGGCCGGACCATCCGCCCCAAGACGGTCAACCAGAAGCGGTACGTCGACGCCATCGACAGGCACACCGTCGTCTTCGGCATCGGCCCCGCCGGCACCGGCAAGACGTACCTGGCGATGGCCAAGGCCGTCAAGGCCCTGCAGAACAAGCGGGTCAACCGGATCATCTTGACCCGGCCGGCCGTCGAGGCGGGCGAGCGGCTCGGGTTCCTGCCCGGCACGCTCTACGAGAAGATCGACCCCTACCTGCGGCCGCTGTACGACGCGCTGCACGACATGCTCGACCCCGACTCGATCCCGCGGCTGATGGCCGCCGGCACGATCGAGGTCGCGCCGCTGGCGTACATGCGTGGCCGCACGCTGAACGACGCCTTCATCATCCTGGACGAGGCGCAGAACACCTCGCCCGAGCAGATGAAGATGTTCCTCACCCGGCTCGGCTTCAACTCGAAGATCGTCGTCACCGGTGACGTCACCCAGATCGACCTGCCCGGCGCTCAGGAGAGCGGCCTGAAGGTCGTCCAGCACATCCTCGACGGCATCGACGACATCCATTTCAGCCATCTGACCAGCGCCGACGTCGTACGGCACAAGCTCGTGAGCGACATCGTCGACGCGTACGGGCGCTACGACGCCGCGATGGCGTCGGAGCCGCGCGCGATCGCCAAGCGCCAGCGGGGCCGGCGATGACACCGAGCACGGCCGGGGAGGAGACCCCGTGAGCATCGAGGTGGCCAACGAGTCGGGCGTCGAGGTCGACGAGTCCGCCTTGGTCGAGCTGGCCGGCCACGTCCTCGGCCGGATGGGCATCAACCCGCTCGCCGAGCTGTCGATCCTGGTGATCGACGAGGCCGCCATGTCGGAGCTGCACGAGCAGTGGATGGGGGAGCCGGGCCCGACCGACGTCCTGGCCTTCCCTATGGACGAGCTGCGGCCCAACACCGGCGGCCGGGACGAGGACCCGTCTCCCGACCCGGCGCTCCTCGGCGACGTCGTGCTCTGCCCCCAGGTGGCCGCCAAGCAGGCCGCGGAGGCCGGGCACGCCGCGCAGGCCGAGCTGGAGCTGCTGTGCACCCACGGCATCCTCCACCTGCTGGGCTACGACCACGCCGAGCCCGAGGAGCACGCGGAGATGTTCGGCCTGCAGGACGAGCTGCTCGAAGCCTGGCGGGAGGTGCGGCGGAAGCCGTGAACAACGGCTGGCTGACCTCTGCCGTCGTCCTGATCGTGATCGGCGGCCTGCTGGCGAGCGCCGAGACGGCGCTGACCCGCATCTCCCGGGTGCGGGCCGAGGAGTTCGTGAAGGAGGGGCGGCGGGGCGCCCCGCGCCTGCAGGAGATCGTCGCCGACCCTCCGCGCTACCTCAACCTGCTGCTCCTGCTCCGGTTGAGCTGCGAGCTGATCGCCACGGTCATCGCCACTCTGCTGTTCATCGACTGGCTGGGCGACCAGGGGTCGGCGTACGCCGTGGCGGCGCTGGTCATGATCATCGTTAGCTACGTCATCGTCGGCGTCTCGCCGCGCACCCTCGGCCGCCAGCACGCCGAGCCGGTCGCGCTGGCGAGCGCGCCCGTCGTGTACGGCCTGACGCGGATCTTCGGCCCGCTGCCGAAGCTGCTGATCCTGCTGGGCAACGCGCTCACCCCCGGCCGCGGCTTCCGGGAGGGGCCGTTCACCTCCGAGGCGGAGCTGCGCGACCTGGTCGACCTCGCCGAGCAGCGCCGGGTGATCGAGCCGGACGAGCGGGAGATGATCCACTCGGTCTTCGAGCTGGGTGACACGCTCGTGCGCGAGGTGATGGTGCCGCGCACCGACATGGTCTTCATAGAGCGTACGAAGAACCTCAGCCAATCCCTTTCGCTGGCCCTGCGCAGCGGCTTCTCCCGCGTCCCCGTGGTGGGGGAGAACGAGGACGACGTCGTCGGCATCGCCTACCTCAAGGACATCGTCCGCCGGATGCAGGACACGGGCGACGCGACCACGCGGATCGACGAGCTCATGCGCCCGGCGACGTACGTGCCGGAGAGCAAGCCCATCGACGAGCTGCTGCGCGAGATGCAGGCGCGGCAGATCCACCTGGCCATCGTCATCGACGAGTACGGCGGCACGGCCGGCCTGGTGACGATCGAGGACGTGATCGAGGAGATCGTCGGGGAGATCGCCGACGAGTACGACCAGGAGGCGCCGCGGGTCGAGTGGCTCGACGACGGCTCGGTCCGGGTGACCGCGCGGCTGCCGGTCGACGAGCTCGCGGAGCTGTTCGACACCGAGATCGAGGTCGACGACGTCGACACCGTGGGAGGGCTGCTGGCCCACTCCCTCGGCCGGGTGCCCATCGCCGGATCGCAGGCCTCCGTCGGCGGGCTGCGCCTCACCGCCGAGAACCTGGCGGGCCGGCGCAACCGGATCAGCACGGTCGTCGTGCGCCGCCTGGAGCAGTCCGACGAGGACGGCGAGGTCGTCGGGGCGGCCACCGAACACGAGTGAGCCCGCCGGGCCACGGCGCGGGCCGGAGGTGCAACCGGTCTTCAAGCGTTCTGCAAGCCGGCTCCGCCACTGTTGCA
The DNA here is from genome assembly GCF_040802045.1 of Microbispora sp. NPDC049125. Classification (NCBI taxonomy): domain Bacteria; kingdom Bacillati; phylum Actinomycetota; class Actinomycetes; order Streptosporangiales; family Streptosporangiaceae; genus Microbispora; species Microbispora sp. NPDC049125. Next base: position 93,394 of record NZ_JBEZDW010000021.1, read on the forward strand.
CCAGGCGCCCAGGAGGGGTTCGGGGCGTCTGTAGGGGGAGTCCCGGGGCGCCGGGAGGGGTTCACGGCGCACCGGTGACTCTTTGGGGGATATGTAGTCGATGCGGGGCTCCCATCCGGCGGGATGGGAGCCCCGCGTTGATGTGCCGGCACCGTTTCGGCGTGTCGATTACTTTCGGTGATTGCCCGTATTCGATAAGGGGAAGGTAGAGCTTCGGCGGGGTACGCCCGCCGGGCCTCCTCCGGCCCGGACGACGGGCCGCCCCCCGCCATCTCGCGAACATGCCCCCGGCGCGGGAGACGGAGATGCGGATCATCCAAACGGCCGTCGTGTGCGGTCTTGTCATGGCGACGGGCGCGTGCGGCACCGGGCGGGTGACCTACGCCTCGGCGCGGGCGCCCACCCAGATCACCGAGCTGCGCACGTTGTTCATCGGCGTGGCCGACCTGCCGCCGGGCCTGTCCATCCGCCCCAGGGCCGCGTGGCGGCCGCCCTTCCGGGCCCGCGCCGCGTCCTGCCGCACGGTGTTCGCCGCCGTCGCCGGCCGTCCTCCCCGGGCCGGTCTCAGCGGCGTCACGGCGGCGACGTACGAGGGCGTCCACGTCGGGGAGCTCGCCGCGATCGGGGTGGCGGTCTACGAGGGGGGCGACGCCGTCGTCCACCTCGAAGAGCTGCGCGAGGCGATGGCTCGGTGCGAGACGGCCGACGGCGGCGGTCTGGGGGCCGACCGGCTCACGTCCTCCGCCCTGCCGGTCTCGGCCGGCGACGAGTGGGCCGCCCGCCGGCTGACCGGTCGCGTGGGGGGCTACCCGTACGAGATGCACGTGGTGGTGGCGCGCGCCGGGCAGGTGCTCGTCGCGGTCGCGCACGCCGGTCTCGCCCCTCCGGACCAGGCCGGCACGGAGGAGCTGGCCAGGCTGTTCGCCCGCAGGGTCGGTACTCTTGACGCGTGACAGACGAGCTGGACCCCGAGGACTCTAAGATCATCACGCTGGCCCGGTCGGCCCGCGCCCGCAACGGCTCGCCCGAAGGCGCGGCCGTACGGGACGAGACCGGCCGGACGTACGCCGCGACCGGGGTGGAGCTGCCCTCGCTCACGCTGTCGGCGATCCAGGTGGCGGTCGCGATGGCGGTGTCCAGCGGAGCCACGGCACTGGAGGCCGCCGCGCTCGTCAGCGAGGCCGACGACCCCGCCGACACGGACCTGGCCGTCGTCCAGGACCTGGGCAACGCCACGCTTTTCCTGGCCGGGCCGGACGGCGCGCTGAAGGGCCGGTACATCTGACGTGAACGCCGACTCCCTCGCCGATTCCCCCGCTGGATTCCGTGCCGGTTTCGCCTGCTTCGTGGGCAGGCCCAACGTCGGCAAGTCCACGCTCATGAACGCCCTGGTCGGCACGAAGGTGGCCATCACCTCCTCCAAGCCGCAGACCACCCGCCGGGCCGTGCGCGGCATCGTCCACCGGCCCGACGCCCAGCTCGTCATCGTGGACACCCCGGGCTTCCACCGTCCCCGCACTCTGCTGGGCGAGCGGCTCGACAGCCTCGTGCTGTCGACGCTCACCGAGGTCGACGTGATCGGCTTCTGCGTGCCGGCCAGCGAGCCCGTCGGGAAGGGCGACCGGTTCATCGCCGAGAAGCTGGCGGCCGTCAAGAAGACCCCGGTCATCGCGGTCGTCACCAAGTGCGACCTGGCCACCAGGGAGCAGATCGCCGGGCAGCTCCTCGCCGTGTCCGCGCTGGCCGACTTCGCGGAGATCATCCCGGTGTCGGCGCGCAGCGGCGAGCAGCTCGGCGTGCTCGCGGAGCAGCTCACCGCCCGGCTTCCCGAGTCGCCGCCCCTGTACGCCGGGGGAGAGCTGACCGACGAGCCCGAGCAGGTCCTGGTCGGCGAGCTGATCCGGGAGGCGGCGCTTGAGGGCGTCCGCGACGAGCTGCCCCACTCGATCGCGGTCGTGGTCGAGGAGATGGCCCCTCGCGAGGGCCGGGAGGACCTGCTCGACGTCTACGCGTTCATGTACGTCGAACGGCCGTCGCAGAAGGCCATCGTGATCGGCCCCGGGGGAGCCCGGCTCAAGGACGTGGGCAGCCGGGCCCGCCAGCAGATCGAGGCCCTGCTCGGCACGCGGGTCTATCTCGATCTGCGGGTCAAGGTCGCCAAGGAGTGGCAGCGGGATCCCAAGCAGCTGCGCCGCCTGGGCTTCTACGACTGACCCGGCCCCGTCCCGGCCTGCCTCCCCCGGCCCCGACCCGGCCCCGGCCGGGCTCAGCGACGGCGGAGGAAGGCCGCCGTCGCGAGGACGGCCACCGCGACCGAGGACAGCAAGCCGGCGAACCAGCCGTACTGGATCGTGGGGTGGACGCTCAGCAGACCCGGGATGCGGAAGTCGAGGCGGTTCGCCAGGTCCTGCGGGTCGGTGAGGAACATCGCGAGCGCGAAGGCCGCCACCGCGCCGGGCAGGATCGCCAGGCCGGTGAACAGCCAGCTCCGCGTCGCGCCGAGCACGCCGAGCAACATGGCGGCGATGCCCGCGCCGAGGACGTACCACCCTGAGCCGGCGTCCACACCGCGCACCGCCCGGCTGATCTCGGCGTCCAGGACGCTGAACTGAGCTGTGACGCCGGCCCAGGGCAGCAGCGCGGTGACGGCCAGGGCCAGCCCGGTCACGACCACGCCGAGAGCCAGCAGGACGCTGGAGGTGCTCCGGCGCCGGGGTGAGCCGGAGAGCGGGGGGGTGAGTTCGGCCACGATCACCAGGCTACGGCCCCGGACGCCGGGAGTGTGCCCCCGCCGCACGGTGCTGGGTCTCCGTGGCCGGAGCACTGCCCCGCTCGGCGTGCTCAGGAAGCCTCCACGCCCGAACGGACCAGGCGGAGCAGCCGGTCGGCCTGGCCGCTCTCCCCGCACGCCAGCGCTATGCCGTTGACGACCGTGAGCAGGTCCATGACCTCCACCCCGGGACGTACGGCGCCTGCTCGGCGTGCACGGTCCAGCAGGGCGGTCGCGGTCGCGATCATGGCGCTGTGCCACCGCTCGACCAGCTCCGACTGCCGCCCGGACCCATCGTCGGTGACGGTGAGCGCCAGGTCGCGCTTGGCGGAGACGTGGGCGGCGAAGTCGCTCAGCCACGTGAACAGCGCCTCGCCAGGGGGATCCGAGCCCAGCAGGGCGGCGCCCCGGTCGCACAACGCGGTGACCTCGTCGGCGTAGACGGCGATCACCAGATCCGTCCGGGTGGGGAAATGGCGGTACATGGTGGCGTTCCCCACCCCGGCGCGCCGGGCCACCTCGTCCAGCGGCGCGTCGGGGCCCCGTTCGGCGAACACCCGGCGCGCGGCGGCGAGCAGCAGGTCGCGGTTGCGCCGGGCGTCGGCCCGCTGGGGCCGTCGCTCCTGCGAATCCATGCGTTCTCCTTGCCAACCGGGGAGCTTTCCGTTTAGCGTAGCGCGAGGCAGCAAGTGGGGACTTCCCCGTTTATGTGAATGCGGAGGCGCAGATGACGGCACAGGTGAGAACGGCGGGCGAGGTGCACCGGGCACTGCTCGACGCGTACGACGACGTCTTGGCCGGACGGCTCGACGACGCGCTCGCCATGATCGCCCCCGACGTGGTGGACCACCGGGGCGGCGCGTCGGGTGACCATCACGGGCGAGACGCGTGGCGGGCCAAATGGGAGTCGCTGGGGGAGAGCGGCTTCCACGACGTCGCGGTCACCGTCGAGCAGAACGTGACCGCGGGTGACGTCTCGGTCAACAGGTACACCAGCCGGGCCACCCACACCGCCTCGGGCCGCCGCTACGAGGTCACCAGCATGGACATGATCGTCGTACGCGACGGACAGGTGGTGGAGCACTGGGCGCTGCGCGACACCGACGCCATCCGCGCGCAGCTCGGGTCACTGTGACGTGACAGATCCGGATCGGCATGGGCGATATCGCTCGTGCCGGCCATGGCTCGATCGCGCGGCGGTTCACTGGCTGGCCGGCCGAATCGAGGTCGGGGGCTCGGCGAAGCCCAGGGCGGCCTCCTCGCCGCGCTCCAGGCGCCTTCTCAGCTCGACCGCGTCGCCTGCCAGGGCCGTCGCCAGGACCCCGGCTCCGGCGAGGGGCAGCGCCGCCCAGCCTTCGCCCGTCCTGGCCCGCCGTTCACGCTTGCCGTCAGGCACGGCGAGGGCGTCCCACTGTGGACCGGCGACCAGAGTGGATCCGAGGCAGCGGGCTTCGCCGTACACCGCCGGGCTGCCGTCGAGGGCCGGGTCGCCGACGACGAGGTCCTGACGCAGGAGCGGCCGCCCGGCCACGGACGCGTCGAACCGGGTGTGGCAGCGCCCGGGGCGCTCCCCGTGCCGCCCGAAGACGATCTCCTCACGCCAGAACGCGGTGGCGCCCTCGTCGAGCCAGAGCCGTACGACCACGCGGTGGGAGCATCCGGCGGCGAGCACGGTCGGCTCGGGCGAGAAGCGGAGTGAGGCGCCCGCTCCCACCCGGGCGTGGACGAGCATCAGCGAGTGCCCGGGAGCGGAGCCGGGCAGGACCAGCGTGGCCCCGACCGAGCTGATCTCGAGCGAGGTGCCCGCGGCGACGTCGATGCCCAGCGCCAGGCGGTCGCCGCCGAGTGGACCGGCACCGGTGGAGACGAGGTGGATCCGTTCCGGGCCTGTCTGGCGCAGGGTCAGCGGCGGGTCCGACCGGAGGGTCTCCATCCGGGTGCCTCCCCGGTGGCCCGGCTCCGTCCTGATCAGGGCGCGCGCCACCACAGACGCCCGGCCGCCGGGAACGCCGGTGGCGGGCCCGGCGCCGGGCCGGGACGCGCGCGTCCCGTCTCCGGCCGGGCCCGTGCCGCCGGGAGGCAGTGCTGTCACGGTCGCGTCACGGTGTCGCCGTCGGAGCGGCGTGCTCGTGGCCGTGATCCTGCCCGCCCTCGTCACGACCGTACGAGCGGGCCGGGGGGGTGTGGGGGTGACCGGGACGGCCGTGCTGGTATTGCCAGGAGCTCACGATGTTCATGACCCATTCGGCGACCGAGTGCGCGTCCCTGTCCTCCCGGATGGACGTGAACAACACGGGCCTGCCCTCCCGCACGGCTGCGGCGTCCCTGGACATGACGGTCAGGTCGGCGCCGACCATCGGGGCGAGGTCGGTCTTGTTGACGACGAGGAGGTCGGCCGTGGTCACGCCGGGGCCGCCCTTGCGGGGCACCTTGTCGCCGCCGGAGACGTCGAGCACGAAGATCTGCCGGTCCGCCAGGCCCCTGCTGAAGGTGGCGGTCAGGTTGTCGCCCCCGCTTTCGACGATCACCATGTCGAGGGGTCCGAAGCGCTCCTCCAGAGTCTCGACCGCGTCGAGGTTGGCGGCGATGTCGTCGCGGATCGCGGTGTGCGGGCAGCAGCCGGTCTGCACGGCGAGGATGCGCTCCGGGTCGATGACACCGGTACGCCGCAGGAAGTCGGCGTCCTCGGTGGTGTAGATGTCGTTGGTCACGACCCCGAGGCGCATCGAGGGGCCGAGGCTGCGGCACAGTGCCGCTACGAGGGCGGTCTTGCCGCTGCCGACCGGGCCGCCGATGCCGAGGCGAAGGGCACGACCTTCCGGCTCGGCCGCGTCGTGGAGGTCGTCGTGGTGAGCGCCCATGGTGGGAACCTGTCCTTCTGCTCGGGAGCCTGGGCTCGGGGTCGCGACGTCAGGAGACGAAGAGCTTCATCGTGTTGTTGTGGTGGCCTTCCGCCAGCAGGTCGAGAGCGGGCGCCGCGTGACCGGGAAGCGCGGGCCACGCCCTTCCCCGCCACGGCGGGGAGCCGTCGTCGGGACCGTCCGGCGGCACGCCGTCGGTCTCGCCCGCGCCCACCGGCTCGCGTCCCGCGAGGCCCACAGCCTGCGGCTCCCCAAGTGGGCCCGTCGCGAGGGAACCGGTGGCAGGCGGGTCGCCGGCCAGTGGATCGCCGGCCAGTGGATCGTCAGTCAGCGGGTCGACGGCCAGTGGGTCGACGGCGGCGGGGTCCAGGTCCATGACGACGGCGTCGATGAGGGACGCGCACGCCGCGTGGGCCGCGTCGTTGAGCGCCGGGGCCAGGTCGGCCAGCAGACGGTGCACGGTGACGGGGTCGAGCCCCAGGAGTCGCACGGCGGCCGTGGCGGGGCCGGTCACCGAGTTGTAAGCGGCGGCCAGCGCCGCCTGGTAGGGGTCGCAGCCCGCCGACGCGGCGGCCGCTCCGAGCGCGACGGAATGGTGCGGGCCCTCGGGCACGGCACGGCCGAGCGTGTCGAGGATGGGCGAGGGCCACATCCTGCGGGCCGTGCGGAGGAGGAGGCGGCCCTGCGTACGGCTCGCCTCCCGCTGGGCGGGCGAGGCGGTGCGGGCGTCCGTCTCCGCGTCGAGACGGCGCCAGAGCCCGATCTGCTCGTCGTCCCCCTCGGCGCTCTCGGCGGGTGGCGAGTGCGCGCCGCCGGAGCCGTCGGCGGAGGGGTGGTGGCGGTGCCGAGGCCGGCCGGCGGTCGTGGTGCCGAGCTCGCAGGCCGCCGCGGCGAGTGCGGCGGTCACCAGCCCGGCCGTGGCGAGCCGGCCCCTGAGGAACCGCGCCAGATCCTCCGGCCCGGTGATCGTGCCGAGCCGCACCGCCTCCTCGGCTCCACCCGAATGGGCGTGACCGCCGGCGGGGAGCCGGGAGTCGGCGAGCAGGAGCAGCGCCGCGTCCCCCTGCGACCTGCCCTGAGGCGGGTCGTGTGCCGGGCCGTGGCCGTTCGCCGGTCCGTGCATCTGGCTCTCCTCCCGCATGCCGTCCGTCGTCTCCCTCCGCCACTCGGAACCGCTCGCCAACCTGCTCGCCACCTGCTCACGAACCAACTCAGAAGAGGAAGTACCGCTGCGCCATCGGCAGCTCCTCGGCGGGCGCGGGCTCGATCAGCTCGCCGTCCACGCGGACCGCGAAGGTGTCGGAGTCCACCCGGATGTCGGGCAGCGCGTCGTTCAGCGGCATCGCGTCCTTGCGCCGGCCGCGCACGTCCGCCACAGGGGCGAGCCTGCGGCGCACCGCGAGCCGGTCCGCCAGGCCGTCCTCGATCGCCAGCGGGGCCACGAAGTGCAGCGACGTGGCGGCCGCGGTCACCGGCGCCGCGCCGAACATCGGGCGGGGGAGCACCGGCTGCGGCGTCGGGATCGAGGCGTTGGCGTCGCCCATCTGCGCGTACGCGATCACGCCTCCCTTGATGACGAGGTCGGGCTTGACCCCGAAGAAGGCCGGGCTCCACAGCACGAGGTCGGCCAGCTTGCCGATCTCGACCGAGCCGATCTCCCCGTCGAGGCCGTGGGCGACGGCCGGGTTGATCGTGTACTTGGCGACATAGCGGCGTGCCCGGAGGTTGTCGGCGGGGTCCGTCCCGGGCAGGGCGCCCCTGCGGCGCTTCATCACGTGCGCCGTCTGCCAGGTGCGGATGATCGTCTCGCCCACCCGGCCCATCGCCTGCGAGTCAGAGCCGATCATGGAGATGGCGCCGATGTCGTGCAGGACGTCCTCGGCCGCCATCGTCGTCGGCCGGATCCTCGACTCGGCGAACGCCAGGTCCTCCGGGATGGACGGGTTGAGGTGGTGGCACACCATGAGCATGTCCAGGTGCTCGTGGTGGGTGTTCACCGTGTGCGGCCGGGTCGGGTTGGTTGACGACGGCAGGACGTTGGCGTGCGAGGCGACCGTGATGATGTCCGGCGCGTGGCCGCCTCCGGCGCCCTCGGTGTGGTACGCGTGGATGCCGCGCCCGGCGATGGCGGCGAGGGTCGACTCGACGAACCCGGCCTCGTTCAGCGTGTCGGTGTGGATGGCCACCTGGACGCCGGTGGCGTCGCAGACCGTCAGGCAGGCGTCGATCGCGGCAGGGGTGGTGCCCCAGTCCTCGTGCAGCTTGAAGCCGGACGCCCCGGCGCGGAGCTGCTCCAGCAGGCCCTCCTCGCTGACCGTGTTGCCCTTGCCGAGCAGCGCCACGTTGACCGGGTAGGCGTCCAGCGACTCCAGCATCCGGCCCAGGTACCACGCGCCGGTGACGGTGGTGGCCTTGGTGCCCTCGGCCGGGCCGGTGCCGCCGCCGACGATCGTGGTCACGCCCGCGGCGAGGGCCTCGTCGAGGATCTGCGGGCAGATCAGGTGGACGTGCGAGTCGACCGCGCCCGCCGTGACGATCTTCCCGTTGCCGGCGAGGATCTCGGTCGACGGCCCGATGACCAGGTCCGGGTGGACGCCGTCCATGGTGTCCGGGTTGCCCGCCTTGCCGATGGCGACGATCCGCCCGTCGCGCACGCCGATGTCGGCCTTGACGACGCCCCAGTGGTCGAGGATCACCGCACCGGTGATCACCAGGTCGGCGGCTCCCTCTGCGCGGGTGGCCCGTGCCTGGCCCATCGACTCGCGGATCACCTTGCCGCCGCCGAACACGGCCTCGTCGCCGGCCCCCGCGGGACCCATCGACAGGTCCTCGGTCACCTCGACGAACAGGTCGGTGTCGGCCAGCCGCACCCGGTCGCCGGTGGTCGGGCCGTACAGGGCCGCGTAGCGGGAGCGCTCGATGCTAGTCATCCGCCGCCCCGTCCTGAGCGCCGTCGAGCGGGCCCGCCCACTCGGGACGCAGGCCGGGCACGACCCGCCCCCCGGCGATCGGCACCAGCGTCACGTCGCGCTCGACGCCCGGTTCGAACCGGACGGCCGTCCCGGCGGGGATGTCGAGGCGGGTGCCCCATGCCGCCTCCCGGTCGAACTCCAGGCCGGGGTTGGCCGCGGCGAAATGGTAGTGCGACCCCACCTGCACCGGCCGGTCGGCCGTGTTCACCACCCGCACCGTGACCCGGGGCCTGCCCGGGTTCAGCGGGACGACCCCCTCGCCGTACACGATCTCGCCGGGCGCTCCCGCGGCGCTCGCGCTGCTCATCCCTGGCTCGTCCTTCCGCTCATGCGTCCGATCCTGCCGGTACGGGTGACCGCCGGCCCGGTCATGCGATCGGGTTGTGGACGGTGACGAGCTTGGTGCCGTCCGGGAAGGTGGCCTCGATCTGGACGGAGTCCAGCATCTCGGGAACGCCGTCCATGACGTCCTCCCGGCGGAGCACCTTGCGGCCGGCGTCCATCAGGTCGGCCACGGTCCGGCCGTCGCGGGCGCCCTCCAGCAGGAACGACGCGATGAGCGCCGTGGCCTCCGGGTGATTCAGGCGCAGACCCCGCTCCTTGCGGTCGCGGGCGACGCCCGCCGCGACGTGAATGAGGAGGCGTTCCTGTTCGTGTGGAGTGAGCCGCATGGCGGGACGATAGGTAACCGCCGTTTCCCTCGCGTTACCTGTTCATTTCATACGTGTATCGGCACCGGCGTGAGGCTTCGCTCATGAGTTGTTAACCTGCCCGATCTTATCGGGAAATGTAGTGCGATCACCTTGACGGCAGAAGGATCGGCGCGGGGGCCGTAACGGCAAGGAGGAGCAATTGCGTAATTCAGCCTGGCGTATCGGAGCCGCTTTCGCGGTTCTGGCGACGGCACTCGCGGCGTGCGGCGGACAGTCCTCGAAGACGACCGAGCAGGCGGCCGCCGGAGGCGGCGGGAACACCATCAAGGTCGGAATCCTCCATTCGCTCAGCGGCACCATGGCGATCAGCGAGGTCACGGTCAGGGACTCCGAGCTGCTCGCCATCGACGAGATCAACGCGGCCGGCGGCGTGCTCGGCAAGAAGCTCGAACCCGTCGTCGAGGACGGCGCGTCCGACTGGCCCACCTTCGCCGAGAAGGCGACCAAGCTCATCGCCCAGGACAAGGTCGCCACCGTGTTCGGCGGGTGGACGTCGGCGAGCCGCAAGGCGATGCTGCCGGTGTTCGAGAAGCGCAAGGCCCTCCTCTGGTATCCGGTTCAGTACGAAGGCCTGGAAAGCTCTCCGTATATTTTCTACACGGGCGCCACGACCAACCAGCAAATCGTACCCGGTCTCGACTATCTGAAGGAAAAGGGAAAGAAGACGATTTTCCTCGTCGGCAGCGACTATGTGTTCCCGCGGACGGCGAACAAGATTATCAAGGCGTACGCCGCGGCCAACGGGATGCAGGTGCTCGGTGAGGAGTACACCCCGCTCGGCCACACCGAATACAGCACGCTGGTCAACAAGATCGTCGAGGCGAAGCCCGACGCCGTCTTCAACACGCTGAACGGCGACAGCAACGTGGCCTTCTTCAAGCAGCTCAAGAGCACCGGGATCACGGCCGAGCAGATGCCGGTCATGTCGGTGTCGGTGGCCGAGGAGGAGGTCAAGGGCATCGGCGTGGACAACATCGCCGGGCAGCTCGTGGCCTGGAACTACTACCAGACGACCGACACCCCGGCCAACCAGAAGTTCGTCGCCGCGTTCAAGGCGAAGTACGGCGCCGACAAGGTCACCTCCGACCCGATGGAGGCCGGCTACAACGCCGTCTACCTGTGGGCGGAGGCCGTCAAGAAGGCCGGCACGACCGAGGTCGAGGCCGTCAAGAAGGCGGCGGGCGGGGTCGTACTGGATCGCCCCGAGGGCCAGGTGACCATCGACGGCGAGAACCAGCACGTGTACAAGACCGCCCGGATCGGGGTGATCCAGCCGGACGGCCTGATCAAGGAGGTCTGGAACTCCGGCAAGCCGATCAAGCCCGACCCGTACCTCAAGACGTACTCCTGGGCCGGTGGGCTTGTCTGACGGATCGAGGATCCGGCGCGAGGCCCCGCGCGGGGCGGGCGGCGTACGCCCCGCGCGGTCCCGGAGCACGGCACGGCCGCGAAGCACGGCGGCGAAGCGCGGCCGTACGGAGCAGGCGCGCAGCGGCCGGCAAGGCGAAGAGGCGACACGGAAGGGGTCGGTGCGGGTGACCAGACGAGCGGGGCGGTGGAGGTGACGTGGAAGGAGTGCTGAACCAGCTCCCGATCGGGCTGTCGATCGGGGCGGTTCTCCTGCTCATCGCTCTCGGGCTGACGTTCACGTTCGGCCAGATGGGCGTGATCAACATGGCTCACGGCGAGTTCATCATGGCGGGGGCCTACACGGCCTACCTCCTTCAGGGCGTGGGCTTCCTCATCGCTCTCCCGGCCGCCTTCGTGGTCGCCGGGCTCATGGGGCTGGTGCTGGAGCGGCTGCTCATCCGGCACTTCTACGGCCGGCCGCTGGACACGCTGCTGCTCACGTGGGGCGTCAGCCTGATGCTCCAGCAGAGCGCCCGTGATCTGTTCGGCGCGCCGAACGTGCAGGTCCTGTCGCCCTCCTGGCTGCGGGGCGGCATCGGGATCCTGCCGTACAACCGGCTGTTCATCATGGCCCTGGCCGTGCTGTCGGTGGTGGCCATCTGGGCTTACATGCAACGCACGTCCCAGGGGCGCCGCATGCGGGCGGTCATGCAGAACCGCCGGCTCGCCGCGACGAGCGGGATCAACACCGGCCGGGTGGATCAGCTCACTTTCTTCATCGGCTCCGGCCTGGCCGGCGTCGCGGGCGTCGCCCTCACGCTGATCGGCCCGGTCGGGCCGACGCTCGGCACCTACTACATCGTGGACGCTTTCCTCGTGGTCGTCGCGGGCGGGCTCGGCCAGCTGAAGGGCGCCGTGCTGGCCGCTGTCGGGCTCGGCCTGCTCAACTCCTACGCCGAGTTCTGGACCAACGCCAGCCTCGCCAAGGTGATCGTCTTCGTGGCGATCGTCGGCTTCCTCCAGGTCCGTCCACAGGGCCTGTTCGTACTCCGATCGAGGGCGCTGACATGACGGCCGCTCCCGACTCCCAGATCACCGCACCCCCCGAGCCCGCCGAGCCCGCCGGGCCGGCCGGGCCCGCCGTACGGCCGGCCGGGGCGGAGGCGGACGGATCACGCTGGAGCCGCCTGCGCGGCCCGGCCGCGTTCGTCGCCGTGGCCCTCCTGGTCCTGGTCGTGGCGCCGCTCCTGCTGGAGCCGTTCCGCCTCGGCCTGCTGGCCAAGTACCTCACCTACGCCATCGTCGCGCTCGGCATCGGCCTGGCGTGGGGGAAGGGCGGCATGCTCACGCTGGGACAGGGTGTCTTCTTCGGCCTCGGCGGCTACGCCATGGGGATGTACCTCAAGCTCAACGACGCCGGCGGTGACCTGCCCGACTTCATGGTCTGGAGCGGCGTCGAGCGGCTGCCCGCGCTGTGGAAGCCGTTCGGCAACCCGGTCTTCGCGATCGGCATGGTCCTGGTGCTGCCGTTCGCCGTCGCGCTGCTGCTGGGCGTGCTGGTCTTCCGCCAGCGGGTCCGGGGGGCGTACTTCGCGATCCTCACCCAGGCGCTCGCGGCCGCGATGGTGATCCTCCTGGTGGGCCAGCAGGGGCTCACCGGCGGCACCAACGGCCTGACCAACTTCTTCGACTTCTTCGGCAACGACCTCGCTACCGAGGAGACCCAGCGCGGGCTCTACCTCCTCGTCGCCACCGTGCTCGGCGTCCTGTACCTGCTGGCCTGGCAGCTCGTCCGCAGCCGGTTCGGGCGGCTGTTGGTGGCCGTCAGGGACGGCGAGGACCGGGTCCGCTTCCTCGGCTACAACCCGGCCACGGTCAAGACCCTGACCTTCGCGGTCTCGGCGGGCATGGCCGGCATCGCGGGGGCGCTGTTCGTGCCCGTCGTCGGCATCATCTCGCCCGCGCTGCTGGGCGTCGTGCCGTCCCTCGAACTGGTCGTCGCCGTGGCGGTCGGCGGCCGGTTCGCGCTCGCCGGGGCGGTGCTGGGGGCGGTCGTCATGGGCTACGCGCGGACCTACTTCAGCGAGGAGCTTCCGGACGCCTGGCTCTACCTCCAGGGCGCCCTGTTCATCCTCGTGATGACCCTGGCGCCGCGGGGGCTCACCGGCCTGGCCGGGACGCTCAGGCAGGCATGGAAGAGCCGGAGGGCGGCCGCATGACCGAGACCCCGCTGGAGACCCCGCTGGAGACCCCGATGGAGACCCGGCCGGAGACCCCGCTGGAGACGCTGCTGGAGATCCGGGGCCTGGAGGTGACGTTCGACGGCTTCCGCGCGCTCGGCGGCGTCGACCTGTCCGTCGGGAAGGGGGAGATGCGCTTCCTCATCGGCCCGAACGGCGCCGGCAAGACCACGCTGATCGACGTCATCACCGGCCTGACCAAGCCCAGCGCGGGATCGGTCGTCTTCGGCGGGCAGGAGCTGGTGGGACGCAAGGAGCACGAGGTCGTACGGCTCGGCGTGGGCCGCACCTTCCAGACGTCGGTGGTGTTCGAGGAGCTCACCGTGCTGGAGAACCTCGATCTGGCGGCGTCGTTCCGGCGGCCCCTGTGGTCGCTGCTGCGCCGCCGCAGGGGGGTGTCCGAGGCGGTAGAGCGGGCCCTGGAGACGACCGGGATGTCCGCGCTCGCCGCGAGCAGGGCGGGCGTGCTCTCACACGGGCAGCGGCAGTGGCTGGAGATCGGGATGCTGATCGCCCAGGCCCCCAGGCTGCTGCTGCTCGACGAGCCGGTCGCGGGCATGGCCCAGGACGAGCGGGCCCGCACCGGCGAGCTGCTCACCGAGGTCGCGCGCGACCACACGGTGATCGTCGTCGAGCACGACATGGACTTCCTGCGGCGCTACGCCTCGCAGGTCACCGTCCTCCACGAGGGCAAGGTGCTGATGGAGGGGTCGATGGAGCAGGTCAGCGCGGATCCCCGGGTGCAGGAGATCTACCTGGGACGAGCGCGTGAGGGGGCCGAGGATGCTGTCCGTTGAGGGCCTGGAGGCCGGGTACGGCAGGGCGCGGGTGCTCTTCGGGGTCTCCCTGGAGGTCGGCGAGGGCAGCCTGATGTGCGTGATGGGCCGCAACGGCGTCGGCAAGACGACCCTGCTCAACACCGTCATGGGCGTGCTTCCGACGACGGGCGGCACGGTGACGTTCGAAGGCAGGGACGTGACCCGGCTGCGGCCCGACGAGCGGGTACGGCTCGGCATGGGCTACGTGCCCCAGGGCCACGAGACGTTCCCCCAGCTCACCGTGATGGGGAACCTCATGGTCACGCTGGAGGCGTCCACACACAGGGACTCCTCCGCCGTGGAGGAGGCCCTGGAGGTCTTCCCGCGGCTCAAGCCGCTGCTCAAGCGGCCGGCGGGCTTCCTCTCCGGCGGTCAGCAGCAGCAGCTCGCGATGGCCCGTGCCCTGGTCACCCGGCCGAAGCTGCTGATCCTCGACGAGCCGACCGAGGGCATCCAGCCGTCGATCATTCTGGAGATCGAGGAGGCGATCGAGCGGCTGCACGCCTCCGGGCTCGCCATCCTGCTCGTCGAGCAGTACCTGGACCTCGCCCTGCGGCTGGCCGACAGCTTCCTCATCCTCGACGCCGGCCGGGTGGTCCACTCGGGCGCCGCCGAGGAGCTGCGCGGCGAGCACGTCCACCGGCTCCTCGCCGTGTGAGCCGCCGGTGCGTGCGGAGCCGCCTGCGCCGGCCCCGTAACTGCTGGCCCTGTACGTGCCGGCGTACCAGGGCTGATGGCGTGGTGGGATCAGATGTCGAGCTGCCACTGGTGCCAGGTGTCGAGCACCTCGTAGCCCATCGCGGCGTTGATCGCGCGCATGGGTGCGTTGGACGTCGCGGTCCAGGTCAGCACCCGCTCGATGGACGGCTCGCAGGCGTGGAGCCAGGTCAGGTTGGCCAGCTTGAGCACCAGGCCGAGCCGCCGGCCCCGGTGAGGCCGCAGCACGGCGGTGACGGACTGCCGGGCCCAGCCGCCGTGCTCGTGGGCGCTGACGAAGATGCGGGTGTATCCGGCCGGCTCCCCGGTGCCCGAGTGCCTGGCCACCATCGTGTAGGGGATCAGACCCGCGCGGGCGTTCGCCTCGTCGTGGGCGCGGAACCGCTCCCCGTCCCAGCGCTCGTCCTCGACGTCGAGACCGTCCGAAGGCTCGTCGTTCATGCCCATGCTGAGCTGGGCCATGTCGCCGAGAAGGTCGTCGGGGGCGGGGCCGGTCCACCGTTCCAGCGAGTAGCCGGTGGCGTGCCGTCCGGCCCGGGTACGGAGGAACTCCAGGCCGGACCAGTCGGTGGCGCGCAGGTCGAGCACGTGCCGCGTCTCCGTGGAGGCCGACGTGAAGCCGCGGGCCTTGGCGAAGTGCGAGCCCGGGAGGTCGGCGGCGGCCTCGCCGATGAGCACCCGGCGGCCCTGGGCGCGCGCCCGGGCGATCACGTGGTCCAGCAGCGCGCCGCCGAGCCCCCGCCGCTCCAGGCCCGGACGGACCGCCAGCCAGGGCAGCAGCGTGAGGTGGGTGTTGTCGGCCTCGGGGCTGCGTACGGAGTAGCCTCCGGCGACCTCGCCCCCGCGGCGGATCACCCAGGTCTCCACGTGCTCGCCTGAGGCGCCGCGCTCCAGCCTCGCGGTGAAGTGCCGCAGCGACATCGAGGGCCCCCGCCGGTCGTGGGCGGTCACGATGGCGTGCAGGGCGGCGACGTCGTCACCCGGGACCGCCGGGTCGAGGGGCTCGATCTCCATGTTCACAAGCCAACAGCACCGCCGGTCAAGTGTGCGAGCCATTTTCCGCCGGGCTCGCGGCGGGCGTCACTGCTGGTAGTTCTCGACCTCGCTCACGGGGCGCGGGGCGGCGAAGTCGGGGTCCTCGCCGACGTTCCGGCGCGCGCGGCGCTGCCGCAGCAGGTCCCAGCAGCGGTCGAGCGACTCCTCGATGTAGGCGATCCGCGCGTGCTCCTCCTCCGAGGTCAGCTCGCCGCCCAGGAGCCGCTCGCGCAGCGCGTGCTCCTCGTCGACGAGCTCCTTGATCTGGCCCAGGATCTCGGTGTCCTTCATGGCGCCCTCCTTCGTCTCCGGTCACCCTAGCCTGCGGTTCCGGCCCGGCTCCTGGGAGGACGGCTGAGACGGGAGTCTCGGAATGCGGGCACCGGTCCCGTCTGGACGCGGCCGTCTGCTACTGTGCTTGGCATGCTGCGCGGACTCCTTCTTATCCGCCGCGGCGAGGGCCTGTAAGAGGCCGGCTCCCTCGCCGCGGTGCGAGAGCCATGCGCGTCGGCCGTTCTGGTTTCTTCCACGGCGACCCTTCCCTGAAGTGATCGGGCCGTAGCGGCCCGCGTCGCCGGACGCCCCGACGAGGAGCATCATGAGCACTGAGCAGCAGTCCAGCCCTATGCCCTTTCACCGCTACACGCCGTTCGAGCCCGTACGGCTGACCGACCGCACCTGGCCGGACAAGGTGATCACCAAGGCGCCCCGGTGGTGCGCGGTCGACCTCCGCGACGGCAACCAGGCGCTGATCGACCCGATGGACGCCGACCGCAAGCTGAAGATGTTCGACCTGCTGGTCCGGATGGGCTACAAGGAGATCGAGGTCGGCTTCCCCGCGGCGTCGCAGACCGATTTCGACTTCATCCGGAGGATCATCGAGGAGGACCGGATCCCCTCCGACGTCGTCATCCAGGTGCTGACCCAGGCCAGGCCCGAGCTGATCGAGCGGACCTTCGAGTCGGTGCGCGGCGCGCGGCAGGTCATCGTCCACCTCTACAACTCCACCTCCACGCTCCAGCGCCGCGTCGTGTTCGGCCTGGACCGCGACGGCATCACGGCCATCGCCGTCGAGGGCGCCAAGCTGTGCAAGAAGCTGGCCGCCCAGATGGGCGACACCGACGTCCTCTTCCAGTACTCGCCCGAGTCCTTCACCGGGACCGAGCTGGAGTACGCCGTGGAGGTCTGCAACGCCGTCAACGACGTCTGGCAGCCGACCCCGGACCGCAAGGTGATCCTCAACCTGCCGGCGACGGTGGAGATGGCCACCCCCAACGTCTACGCCGACCAGATCGAGTGGATGCACCGCAACCTGGCGTACCGCGACTCGGTGGTGCTGTCGCTCCACCCCCACAACGACCGCGGCTCCGCCGTGGCCGCCGCCGAGCTGGGCTACATGGCGGGCGCCGACCGCATCGAGGGCTGCCTGTTCGGCAACGGCGAGCGCACCGGCAACGTGTGCCTGGTCACCCTCGGGATGAACCTGTTCTCCCAGGGTGTCGACCCTCAGATCGACTTCTCCGACATCGACGAGATCCGGCGCGTGGTCGAGCACTGCAACCAGCTGCCCGTCCACCCGCGCCACCCCTGGGGCGGCGAGCTCGTCTACACCGCGTTCTCCGGCTCGCACCAGGACGCGATCAAGAAGGGCTTCGAGCACCTGGAGCGCGACGCGGCCGCCGCGGGCGTGCCCGTGGACGGCTTCACCTGGGCCGTGCCGTACCTGCCGATCGACCCCAAGGACATCGGCCGGACGTACGAGGCCGTGATCAGGGTGAACAGCCAGTCGGGCAAGGGCGGCGTCGCCTACATCATGAAGGCCGACCACCACCTCGACCTGCCCCGGCGCCTGCAGATCGAGTTCTCCAGGGTCATCCAGGCCCGCACCGACGCCGAGGGCGGCGAGGTCACCGGCGGCGAGATCTGGGAGCTGTTCGCCGACGAGTACCTCCCCCACTCCACCAGGCCCTGGGGGCGGATCGGCCTGCTCGCCCACCGGCACTCCTCGGCCGTCGACGACAAGGACGCCATCAGCGCCGACGTCCGGTTCGACGGCCAGATCAGGGAGGTCGAGGGCGTCGGCAACGGCCCCATCTCGGCCTTCTGCGACGCCCTCGAAGGGGTGGGGGTGACCGTGCGGGTGCTGGATTACGTCGAGCACGCGATGAGCGCCGGCACCGACGCCAAGGCCGCGTCGTACGTGGAGTGCGAGATCACCGGCCCCGAGGGCGCCCAGGTGTGGTGGGGCGTCGGCATCGACGCCAACACGACCACCGCCTCGCTCAAGGCCATCATCTCGGCCGTCAACCGCGCCTCCCGCCCGGCCGCCGCCTGATCTTCCCGCATCTCCCGGTTCCGGCGGTGTGACCCGCCGCCGGTCCGGCACACACTGCCCCGGTCGTCCCGCGGCCCACGAAGCCACTGCGACCACGCCCAGAAGGCGGCATCCCGGCCACCCCGGATGCCGCCTTCACGCTGTCGTCTCCACCGCTACGGTCCAGCGACGCGGTGATGCGCACACGGGCTAAATGGCTGCGTCGCCGAGTACCGTTCGAGCGCGTGGCCGCACGTCTGTCAGCGGGGAAGGCCGGGAAGGTGGGTACTCAAGGGCGGGGCCGCCTTGGAGTTCAGGCTGCTCGACAGACGGGAGTGGTTCCCGACCGGGAGCTCGCCACAGTCGTCCGCCATGTGTTCCTGCGCCGACGCCAAATAGTGCCGTACGCCATCTTCTGGAATGCCCGCCATCAGGCGGGCAGGCCGACCAGGCGGCCGAGGCAGGCCATGTTGTGGTCGAAGAGCTCGGCGCGGTGAGTGATGACGTTGTTGAACTGGCCGAACAGCTCGAAGTTGACCATGCCGAACAGACCCGTCCAGACGACGACCGCGCGGGCCACCACGTCGTCGGAAACGCCGGGCAGGAGCGTGCGCACCGCCTCGGCGTCGGAGGCCAGGACCGCGGGGGGCTCCGGGCAGAAGGGCGGAGGTGACAGCCGGCCCGCCCGCCAGGCCTCCGCGATGATCGCCCCGTAGACGGCGACGTCCCTGGACGCCGGGGCGATCGTGTCCTCCGGCGCCCGGTAGCCCGGCACCGGGGAGCCGTACAGCAGGGCGTACTCGTGCGGATGCGCCAATGCCCAGTCGCGTACGGCGCGGCACACGGCGATCCAGCGGGCGGTGAAGTCGTCGCGCGGGCAGGCGGCGTCGGCCGCCTCGACGACGGCGCCGATCGCGTTGTACCCGTCGACGATCAGGGTGGTCAGCAGGTCGTCGCGGCTGGGGAAGTAGCGGTAGATCGCCGAGGACACCATGCCCATGTCCCGTGCGACGGCGCGCAGGGAGAGCCCGCCGGCCCCCTCGGTCGCCAGATGCCGCCGTGCGACGTCGGCGATCTCCTGCATCAGCTCCGCTCTCACCCGTTCCCGTGCGGTACGGCTCGCGTTCATGGCGCCAGGTTAGCAGAGCGCCGCCAAAATACGAGAGCACTGCTCTTGACGTTTTTGGAAAGGAGCGAGAGCATTGCTCTTGAAAGAGAACGACGTACTCAAGGGGAAGCAATGCTCACTGCGGCCAAGGGCTCCGTTGCGGCGCTGATGTTCTTCCTGGAGCTGGGCGTCCTGATCTCGGTGGCACGCTGGGGCTTCACCCGTGATTCCGGCCTCGTGGTCCGGATCCTGCTGGGGGTGGGCGGGCCCGTCGTGCTCGCCACGCTGTGGGGGCTGTTCGCCGCCGGCGGCCGTGCGCGCCACCAGCTCCACGGTGTGGCGCGGGCCGCGTTCGAGACGGCCTGGTTCGGCTGCGGTGCCGCAGCTCTGGCGGCGTCCGGGCTGGTCACCGCGGGTGTTGTGTTCGCCTTCCTCTATCTCGCCGACGCCGCGCTGCGGCTGCTCTGGAACCAGGTCTGAAGGAGAAATCATGGGGAAGCACGTCATCGTCGGAGCGGGCCAAGTGGGCGGGCAGGTCGCCGAGCTGCTCGCGGACCAGGGTCACGAGGTCGTGGTGGTCACCCGCTCGGGCTCCGGGCCGAAGGGCCGGGGGATCCGCACGGCAGCGGCCGACGCGAGCGACGCCGCGGGCATGCGCACCCTGGTCAAGGGGGCGGACGCGCTCTACAACTGCGCCAACCCTCGCTACCACGAGTGGGTGCGTGACTGGCCCCCGATCGCCTCCTCGCTCCTGGCCGCCGCGGAGGACACCGGCGCCGTCCTCGTCATCACCGGCAACCTGTACGGCTACGGCCCGGTGGACGGCCCGATGACCGAGGATCTGCCGCCGGCGGCCGCCGGCACCAAGGGCCGGGTGCGGGCCCGCATGTGGCAGGAGGCCCTCGACGCTCACCGGGCCGGGCGGGTCCGCGTCACCGAGGTGCGGGGCTCCGACTACTTCGGGCCGCGGGCGTTCGACCAGTCCTACACCGGGGTGCGGCTGGTGCCCCCGCTGCTCGCCGGCCGCCGCGTCACCGTGATCAGCGACCCCGACATCCCGCACAGCTGGACGTACCTGCCGGACGTGGCCCGCGCGCTGGTCGCGGCGGCGGGACGCGAGCAGTCCTGGGGGCGGCCGTGGCACGTGCCGACGGGCCCGCCCGTGACCTTGCGGGAGATGGCCACCCGCCTGTGCGAGCTGGCCGGAGCCCCCGCTCCGCGCCTGTGGCGGCTGCCGGGGTGGGCCCTCACCGCCGCCGGGGTCGCCGTCCCGATGCTCAAGGAGATGCGCGAGACCCGCTACCAGTTCGACCGGCCGTACGTGCTGGACTCCTCGGCCTCGCAGGAGGTCCTCGGCTTCGCCCCCACCCCGCTCGACGACGCCCTGAAGACCACCGTCGCCTGGTGGCGCGCCCGCTGACCCGCGACCCCGGCGCGGGTGCGGCGCCGGGGCTCTTCAGCGGACGCCGGCCGCCCGCAGAGCGTGCGACAGGTCGTTGACGCGGGCGTCGCGCGTGCCCACCGGGGCCAGGCGCAGGCCGCGCTCGATCGTGGCCAGGATCGACGTCGTGTCGTAGACCGTGTGGTCGACGCCGGAGTGCGGCAGGGAGCGGCTCAGCACGATGGCGGGGATCCGGGTTCCCGGGCCGAACAGGTCGGAGGCGCCCTTCGTCCGGCCGCCCTGGCCGGGCGGGGGAACGTGGTCCCACTGGCCGCCGAACTCGTCGTAGGTCACGACGACCAGGGTGTCCCCGGCCTGCGGGCCGCTGTCGATCGTCTTGATGAGGTCGACGAGGTGGTCGCCGCCCCTGGCCTCGCTGGCGTAGCCGGGGTGCTCGTTCTCGGCGCCGTACGGCTTGACGAAGCTGACGGCCGGCAACGTGCCCTGCCTGGCCGCCGCGACGAACTCGGTCTCGTCCTTGAGGTGGTCGCGGCCCGGCGTGCCCGGGGCGTACGCCGCGAAGTAGGCGAACGGCTGGTGGTGGTACTGGAACAGCGGCCCCGGGTGGCCCGCCTCGGCGTCGTCCCAGCCGCCGGAGTACCACGCCCAGTCGACGTGCGCTTCGCTCAGCCGATCCCCGATGTTGGGATATTTCCTGTCATCGATGAGTGGAAGCCGGGGGCCGGACCCGAAGGGCGCGCCGGCCGGCTGGATCGTGGTGACCGCGTAGTCGCCGCAGGCCACAGTCGGGTTCGCGGCCGGCCCGCACGCCTGGGTGAGCTGGGCGTCCTTCACCGTGGCCGCGGGCTTGTACAGCGGGTAGCCGGCGTTGGGGAAGCCGGCGGCGTCCACGACGGAGTGGAGGCTCTCGTGGGCGCCGCCGGGACCCGCCGCGGTGTCCACAGGGGCGCGGGCCGCGATGAGGTACTGGTGGTTGAGGAACGACCCGCCGAACGCCGCCTGGAAGAACCGGTCGGCGATCACGTACTTCGGCGCGCCGGGCGCGTGGAGGTACGTCCACAGCGGCAGCCTCCTGGTGTCGTAGACGCCCATCGTCAGCCCCACGGCGTCGCTGCCGGTGACGTAGCGGTCCTGCTCGCCGTGGTCGATCTGGTACTGCTCCTGGTAGAAGCGGTGGACGAGGTCCCGGGTGCAGCCACCGGGCTCGGCCCCCACGCTGCCGGCGAGCACGCCGTTCGGGGCGGAGACGCCGGGCGCCGGGCAGGTCCTGTCCGTCGGCGAGATGTGGTCGTCGACGGTGAACGGCTGGTTGGCGAAGTGGCTCGCCGGGACGCCGTGGGAGGCGTCCCCGCACGTCGGCGCGA
Organism: Microbispora sp. NPDC049125; assembly: GCF_040802045.1. Lineage (NCBI taxonomy): Bacteria > Bacillati > Actinomycetota > Actinomycetes > Streptosporangiales > Streptosporangiaceae > Microbispora > Microbispora sp. NPDC049125. Next base: position 115,058 of record NZ_JBEZDW010000021.1, read on the forward strand.
GCGGGGGCGAGGTCAGGTTCACGTCGTTCTGCGGCAGGCACCGGTACGGCGAGCCGTCCTGCGCCACCTGCCTGCTGCGAGGTGTGAAGGGACCGGAGAGCGCGTCGACGCGCTCCCCGCCCACCGGTCCCCAGCTTCCGTACAGGTTGTCGAAGCTGTGGTTCTCCTCGTAGACGACCACGAGGTGGTGGTACCGGCCGGCCACGGCATGACCGCCGTGCCCGTCGCCGTGCGGGCCGGCCCGGCAGCCGGCGGCCAGGGCGGGAGCCGGGAGCAGCGCGGCCAGGGCCAAGGCCACGGCGGGCGGCAGTGTTCGCGGGGAACGCATGGGACCTCCCAGGGGAGCGGCCCGCTCTTCGTACCCCGCGCCCGCCGGGGTTCGCAGGAGAAGAAGAGCCGCCTGACCGCTGGATGACCGACGTCTGACGCCCTCTAGGCTCTCGGCCATGAGGATCGGGATCGTCGGGCTGGGCGACATCGCCGAGAAGGCGTATCTGCCGGTGCTGACGGCCCTGCCGGGGGTGGAGCCGCATCTGTGCACGCGGGACCGGGGCACCCTCGACCGGCTCGGCGACGCGTACCGGATCGGGCCGCGGTTCACGTCGGTCGGCGACCTGCTCGGCGCGGGCGTCGAGGCCGCGTTCGTGCACGCCGCCACGGTCGCGCACGTCCCGATCGTGACGGAGCTGCTGGAGGCGGGCGTCCACGTGTACGTGGACAAGCCGCTCGCCTACGACCTGGCCGGGGCCGCCACGCTGGTCCGGCTGGCGGGCGAGCGGGACAGGTCGCTGATGGTGGGCTTCAACCGGAGGCACGCGCCCGGCTACGCGGGGCTGCTCGGGCTGCCGCGCGACCTGATCGTCATGCAGAAGAACCGGGCCGGGCTCGCCGCCGATCCCCGCGTCGCCGTCTTCGACGACTTCATCCACGTGGCCGACACGCTCCGCTTCCTCGTTCCCGGGGAGGTCACCGGAACGGCGGTGCGCGCGCGGGTGCGCGGCGGCCTGCTGGAGCACGTCGTCCTGGAGCTGTCCGGCGACGGGTTCACCGCCCTCGGCGTCATGAGCCGCACCAGCGGCGCCGCCGAGGAGACCTGCGAGGTGATGGGCGGCGGCGGCAAGCGCAGAGTCGTCAACCTCGGCGACGTGACCGACTACTCCGGCGGCGAGACGCTCACCAGGCGGGGCGACTGGACGGCGGTCGCACGCCAGCGCGGTGTCGAGCAGATCTGCCGGGAGTTCCTCGGCGCCGTCCGGGCCGGCCGCGTCCTGAGCGCCGGAGACGCCCTGGTCACGCACCAGATGTGCGAAGCCGTCGTCGCCGCCTGCTGACCGTTCCCCGGACCCGTCGTCCGGGACCGGTACGCCATTACGGTCACCCACGCTGGTTATTTGTCCATTGCGGTGTGTTTAAAGTGCTGACTCGCGCTTTGCCCTGACCTTGCAGTAGACAGTGGACGTGCCGGAACTTGTTCTCGGGCCGCTGCTCCGCCACACCGACGGGGCGAGTGCGACCATATGGGTGGAGACGACCGAACCTTGCACGGTCACCGTACGGGCCGGGAAGGCGTGCTCCGAGGAGCGCACCTTCACCGTGCACGGCCATCACTACGCGATCGTCGATGTCGGCATCGACGGCCCCGTGGCGTACGGCGTGGAGCTGGACGGGCAGTCCGTGTGGCCGGTCGAGGAGACGCCGCCGAGCGTCATCCGGCCGCTGACCGAGGTGCGGCAGATCGTCTACGGCACGTGCCGCACGAGCGTGCCCCACGACGAGCCGTACGTCCGCACCCACGGCGTGGACGTCCTGCATTCATACGGCCAGCAGCTCATGGGGTCGGGGGACCGGCCCGACCTCATCCTGATGCTGGGCGACCAGGTCTACGCCGACGAGCTGACGCCGGACATGAAGGAGTTCATCGCCGGCCGCCGCGACGACGGGCCGCAGGAGGTGGTGGACTACGACGAGTACGCCGAGCTCTACCGGCAGGCGTGGTGCGACCCGCCCGTCCGGTGGCTGCTGGCCACGGTTCCCACGCTGATGATGTTCGACGACCACGACATCAGGGACGACTGGAACACCTCGCAGGCGTGGCGCGAGCAGATGGACCAGGTCCCGTGGTGGCGGCAGCGCATCGTGGCCGGGCTCGGGTCGTACTTCGTCTACCAGCACCTGGGCAACCTCCCGCCGGCCGAAAGGGAGAGCGACCCGGTGCTCGCGGCGCTCAAGGCGGGGGAGGGCGACGCCGTGCTCGACGCGTTCGCCAAGCGGGCCGACGACGACGCGGACTCGGTGCGCTGGAGCTACCACCGGGACTTCGGCGACACCCGGCTCATCGTGGTCGACAGCCGCAACGCCCGCATGCTGGAGCCAGGGCAGCGGCGGATGATGGACACCAACGAGTGGCGATGGTTCGAGGAGCACGCGACCGGCGACGTCGGTCACCTGATCATCGGCTCCTCGCTGCCGATACTGCTGCCCTCGGGAATCCACCACGTCGAGAGCTGGAACGAGGCCGTCTGCGACGGCCTGTGGGGCAAATGGTTCGCCGCGTGGGGCGAGCGCGTACGGCAGTTCCTCGACCTGGAGCACTGGGGGGCGTTCCGCCGGTCGTTCGAGGACCTGGCGCGGGTGCTGGTGGATGTCGCCTCGGGGAACAGGGGCCGGCCGCCGGCCACGATCCTGCTGCTGTCCGGCGACGTCCACTACTCCTACATGGCGTCGGTACGGCGCAAGGGCGGCGGCCGGATCCACCAGGTCGTCTGCTCGCCGATCCGCAACCCGCTCAGCCGCACGCTGCGGTTCTCCAACATCGTGGCGTCGTTCGGCCTGGCGGGGCTGGTGGGACGGCTGCTCGGCTGGGTCTCCCGCATCCCCAAGCCGCCGATCCGCTGGAAGATCACCAAGGGCCCCTGGTTCCCCAACATGATGGCCTCGGTGCGGCTGAGGGAGGGCGAGGCCACGGTGACGTGGTTCACCCACGAGAAGGACCTCGACTCGATACGGCTCACGCCCAAGGTCGGCAAGCGCCTGACCGAATGACCTCCCCCGGGCGGGAGCCGTACCGGCCGGTCAGAGCTCCCGGAGGGCGGCGTCGAGCTGGGCCACCGCCCAGGCGAGGTCGTCCTCGGTGACCACCAGGGGCGGTGCGAGGCGGATGGTCGAGCCGTGCGTGTCCTTGGCGAGCACGCCGCGGCGCATCAGCGCCTCGCTGACCTGCCGCCCGGTGCCGAGCGACGGGTCGACGTCGATGCCCGCCCACAGGCCGCGCCCGCGCACCGCCACCACGGCGGGCCGGCCGCCGTCCGCCCTGGGGGCGGCCAGCTCGGCGAGCCGGGTGTGGAGGAAGGCGCCCAGCTTGCGTGCCCTCTCCTGGTACTCGCCGGTCCGCAGCAGGGCGATGACCGCGTTGCCGACCGCGCAGGCCAGCGGGTTGCCGCCGAACGTCGAGCCGTGCTGGCCCGGCCCGATGACGCCGAGCACGTCCGCGTCGGCGACGACCGCCGAGACGGGCACCACGCCGCCGCCGAGCGCCTTGCCGAGGACGTACATGTCGGGGACGACGCCCTCGTGGTCGCAGGCGAAGGTCTCGCCGGTGCGCCCGAGGCCCGACTGGATCTCGTCGGCGATGAACAGCACCCGGCTCTGCGTGCAGATCTCGCGCACCGCCGTGAGGTAGCCGTCCGGCGGCACCAGCACGCCGGCCTCGCCCTGGATCGGCTCGAGCAGCACGGCCACCGTGTTCTCGTCGATCGCCTCCCGGACCGCCTCCGCCGAGCCGTACTTCACGACGCGGAAGCCGGGGGCGTAGGGGCCGAACCCCTGGTAGGAGTCGGGATCGGTGGAGAAGCCCACGATCGTGGTGGTGCGGCCGTGGAAGTTGTCCTCCATGACCACGATGTTGGCCTGGTCCCTCGCGACGCCCTTGACCTCGTAGCCCCACTTGCGCGCCACCTTGATGGCGGTCTCGACGGCCTCGGCACCGGTGTTCATCGGCAGGACCATGTCCTTGCCGCACAGGTCGGCCAGCCCGGTGACGAACGAGCCGAACTGGTCGTGGAAGAACGCCCGGCTGGTCAGCGTCAGCCGGTCGAGCTGCTCCCGGGCGGCGGCGAGGATCGCGGGGTTGCCGTGGCCGAAGTTCAGCGACGAGTAGCCGGCCAGGCAGTCGAGGTAGCGCCTGCCCTCCACGTCGGTCACCCACGCGCCCTCGGCGGAGTGGAGCACGACGGGCAGCGGGTGGTAGTTGTGCGCGCCGCGGCTCTCACTGAGCCGGATGAGCTCCTCGCTGTTCATCGGATCGCTGCTCATCGGATCTCCAGGGTGCAGCACTTGGGGCCGCCGCCGGCCTTGCGCAGCTCGCTCAGGTCGACGCGCACGACGGTGAAGCCGCGGCGCTCCAGCTCCAGGGCGAGGCCGGTGGCCTCACCGTTGAGCACGACGTTGCGGCCGTCGCTGACCGCGTTCAGGCCCAGCACCTCCGCGTCCTGCGCCGAGGCGATCACGGCGTCGGGGAACAGCCGCGCCAGCACCCGCCGGCTCCCCGCGGAGAACGCCTCCGGGTAATACGCTACGTTGCCGCCGTCCAGCGGGAACAGGGCGGTGTCCAGGTGGTAGAACCGCGGGTCCACCAGACGCAGCGTGACGACCGGGCGGCCGAGGAACTCCTGGGCCTCCATGTGCGCGGCCACGTCGGTGCGGAAGCCGGTCCCGGCGAGGATCATGTCGTCCAGCGTCAGGTAGTCGCCCTCACCCTCGTTGGTGAAGGACGCCTCCAGCGTCTCGTACCCCCGGCCGGCGAACCACTCCAGGTACGCGGGGCCCTCGGCGGCCCGCTCCTGGTGGGCGAACCGGGCGCCGTACACCCTGCCGTCCACGACCAGGGCGCCGTTGGCGGCGAACACCATGTCGGGCAGGCCCTCGATCGGGTCGATCAGGCTGACCGTGTGCCCCAGGCTCTCGTACGCCTCCCGGAGGCTCTCCCACTGCAGCAGCGCCGTCGCGTTGTCGGCGCCCTTCGCCGGGTCCATCCACGGGTTGATGGAGTACGAGACCGTGAAGAACTCGGGCCGGCACATCAGGAAGTGCCGGGCCGTGCCCGTTCGGCCACTGTGCGTGGTCTCGGTCTGTGCGATTGTCATCCAGACTCCATGCGGGGAAAACCGTTGAATGGGACTTCAGCGTAGGAATCAGGTGCCCATGGGGCCAATGGGTCCGCGTTGCGCTCTGGCGGGGATCGGTTGCGTCCTTCAGCCGTTCAGCGGCGATCCGTTAATCAGCCGGGACAAGACGATCGCGCTCTTCGTCCTGACGACGAACGGCTCGGCCGCGATGCGCTCGATGACCCGCTCGACATGGCGCACGTCGGTCGCGCGGATGTGCACCAGCGCGTCGGCCTCCCCGGTCACGGTGCAGGCGGAGACGACCTCGGGGTGCCGGGCCACCGCCAGGCCGATCTCCGCCGGTGACGTCTTGCCCCGGCAGAACAGCTCGACGTACGCCTCGGTGGTCCAGCCGAGGGCCGACGGCTCGACCCGGGCGCTGAAGCCGGTGATGGCGCCGGTCGAGACGAGCCGGTCGACCCGGCGCTTCACGGCCGGCGCCGACAGCCCGACTCGGCCCCCTATGTCGGCGTACGTCGCACGGGCGTCCACCACGAGAGCCCTGATGATGGCGCGATCCAGGTCGTCCAGCTTCACGTGGACCTGTATACCGGCACGCCGCCCCCACGGCGTACCGGCAGACCGTGAACGACGTCTCAGCTGAGCTGGACCAGCGCGGAGCCGGCGACGAGCAGGGCCAGCCCTGCGAGGCGCGGCGCGGTGAGAGGCCGCCTGGGCAGCCGGAACAGCCCGCGGGCGTCGACGAGGGCGGAGGCCGCCTGCTGGCCCGTCACCGTGAGCGCGACCGTGGTGGCGGCGCCGACGGCCGGGATGAGCAGGAAGGTCGCGGTGACGTACGCCGCCGCGCAGGCGCCGCCGAGCCAGCCCCACCACGGCATCGTGCCGAGTGGCGCGAACGCAGGCGTGGGGGTGCGGCCGAGCGCGAGCAGCGCCAGCAGCACCGCGGTGATGGTCAGCGTCGCGACGGCGAAACTGATCAGCGCGACGGTCACCGGCTGGTGGAGGTCCCTGCGCAGCAGGGCGTTGACGGCGCCCTGGAGCGGCAGCACGGCTCCGGCGGCGATGCCGAGCAGGATCCAGCCCGGCCGTCCGAGGACGCCGGACGGCTTGGTCGCGGTCGTGGTCGCGGCCGTCGTGGTCGTCGCCGCCGATGCCGCGGCGGGCGCCGGCCGCGAGGCACGGATGATCACCGTGATGCCGGCCAGGACCGCGAGCGCGCCCAGCGCGATGCCGAGGCTGAGCGGCTTCCGCTCGATGCCGAGCAGGCCCAGCAGGTCGAGCCCGAGAGAGGCGAGCATCTGCCCTGTGACGAAAAGCCCGGCCGCCGCCAGGGCCCCCAGCCGGGGGAACAGCAGGATGCCGCTCGTGATGTAGAGCGGGCTCGCCAGGCCGCCGAGCAGATGCCAGGCCGGCGCCTCGGGGATCAGGCGGACGGCGCCGATCGAGCCGGTGGCGACGGCGAGGACCGCCAGGAGGGCCGCCGCCACGCCGAGCTGGAGCGTGGACGCGCCGTACGGCGTGCCGGCGGCCTTGGTGAGCTGGAGATTGGCCGACGCCTGCACCGCGAGGAGGCACCCGGCCAGCAGCGCGGAGGCGAGGAACAGGGCGTGCATGAGTCGTCCCTTCACATCAAATGGACATCGTGTCCGGTTGATATCGAAGAGGCAAACGGACGCGGTGTCCACATAATTCCCGGCGCGGCTTAGGATGAGGGCATGACCGACAGGCTGGACCCGAGCGGCGCCCCGATGACCCGGAATGACGTGGCGGCACGGGAGCTTCCCCTGCTCGGCCCGGCGGCGGGCGCGGGGGAGCGGCCGCGGGTGCGGGAGAGGGCCGACGCCGCGCGCAACCGGGCGCGCGTGCTGGAGGCGGCCGGACGGCTGTTCGCCACCCGCGACGCGCGGCAGGTCACGATGGAGGACATCGCGCGCGCGGCAGGGGTGGGGCGTGCCACGCTCTACCGCCGTTACCCCGACCCGGCCTCGATCGCGACGGCCCTGCTCGACGAGCACGAGCGCCGCATCCAGGAGCGGATCCTGCGGGGCGCGCCACCGCTCGGCCCCGGCGCGTCACCCGCCGACCGGCTCGCCGCCTTCTACGCCGCCATGATCGACCTGCTCGAACGTCACCTGCACCTGGCCCTGGGAGCGGAGACCGGGGGCGACCGGTTCGGCACGGGCGCCTACGGCTTCTGGCGGGCCCACGTCCGCGTGCTGCTGACCCAGGCCGGCGCGCCGGATCCGGAGGCGGCGGCCGACGCGGCGCTGGCTCCGCTCGCCCCCGAGGTGTACCGGCTGCAGCGGCACACGCTCGGCCTCTCCCAGCGGCGGATCACCGAGTCCCTGGAGTGGATGGCCCGCCGTCTGGGGGAGGAGCGGGAGCGCTGACGACCGCCGGAGCTCTTAGGGGCCGCCGGGGGAGGTGTCGGCCGGCCGTACGCAGTAGTCGCCCACGCCCCGCTCCAGGAGGCCGAACGCCATCTCGGCGTACGTGCGGAGGTCGGCGATGATGACCCGGGTGTCCTCGCCCGCCATCCTCCGTACGGCGAAGTGCCGGGTGAGCGTGCGGACGGCGGCGCAGATCTGTGCGGAGACCAGCCAGGGCCGCATGTCGTCGGGATCGCCGCCGGTCTCCTCGGCGAGCGCCCGCGCGAGCCGCTCCTCCCTGCGGTACTCCAGCTCCCGCAGGCGTGCCTGCAGTGACGGGCTCTCCCGGATCACCCGGGCGAACGTGTCGGTGCCCTCGTCGACTCCGTATCGCCAGCCGTCGGCGTCGAGCGCGGCGAAGAAGTCGCGCCGCACCGCCTCGATCGCGCTCTCGCCGGGCCTGCGGCGCAGGACGACCTGGGCGAGCAGGCCCTGGAGCTCCTCGGTCCTGTCGAGGAAGAGGTCCTCCTTGGCCGGGAAGTAGTTGAAGACCGTGTTCACCGACACGTCCGCCGCCCGCGCGACCTCCGCGACGGTGACCTTGTCGAACCCGTGCGCCAGGAACAGGCCCGTCGCGATGTCGGAGATGCGCTGCCGGGTCTCCCGCTTCTTGCGCTCCCGCAACCCCTCTTCCATGCCGACAGTTTAGGCGTCGCGATAATCTTTAAGTGACTCCAAATTTGGTGTTACTCTACTCAACATGATTCACGCGAGAGGGCTCACCAAGACCTTCGGCGACGTCGAGGCCGTACGCGGGGTCGACCTCGACGTCGCCCAGGGAGAGATCGTCGGATTCCTCGGTCCCAACGGCGCCGGCAAGACCACGACCCTGCGCATGCTCACCACGCTGCTCCGGCCGACGTCCGGCACCGCCACGGTGGCCGGGTGCGACCTGGTCGCCGATCCCGTCGGCGTACGGCGGCGGATCGGCTACGTCGCCCAGGGCGGCATGGTCGGCCCGTACACCCAGGTCGGCGACGAGCTGGAGTTGCAGGCCCGCCTGTACGGCATGCGCCGCTCCGAGGCCCGCGAGCGCGTGGCCGCCCTGCTGGAGAAGCTCGACCTGCGGGGCGTCGAGCAGCGGACGGTCATGGCGATGTCCGGAGGCCAGAAACGGCGGGTGGACATCGCCATGGGCCTGCTGCACCGTCCCGGGCTGCTCTTCCTCGACGAGCCGACGACCGGGCTCGACCCGCAGAGCCGGGCCAACCTGTGGGACCACGTGCGCCGCCTGCGCGAACAGGACGGAGTAACGATCTTCCTGACCACGCACTACCTGGAGGAGGCCGACGCTCTGTGCGACCGGGTCGTGATCATCGACCACGGCCGCATCGTCACCTCCGGCACGCCGGCCGAGCTGAAGGCCGCCCACGGCGCGGCCACGCTCGACGAGGTCTTCCTCGCCCTGACCGGCCACGGCCTGCGCGAGGGGGCGGCCGCATGAACGCGCTGTTCACACTGGTGGGCTACTACCTGCGCGGCGCCTTCAAGAGCCGCTTCGCCGTCGTCTTCGGCGCCGTCCAGCCGATGCTCTACCTGCTGCTGTTCGGGCCGCTGTTCGACCACAGCGGCGTCGGCTCCTGGGACACGCTCGTGCCCGGCCTGCTGATCCAGCTCGGCCTGATGAGCTCGGGGCTCGTCGGCTTCGGCATCGTCCTCGACCAGCGGTTCGGCGTGCTGGAGCGGCTGCGGGTCACGCCCGTCAGCCGGGTGACGTTGCTGCTGGGCCGGGTGCTCAAGGACGGCGTCATCCTGCTGGTCCAGGCCATTGCGCTGATCGCCGCCGGCTACGCCCTGGGGCTGCGGGCGCCGCTGGCCGGCGTGCTGCTCGGCCTGCTGCTCATGACCGTGCTGTCGGTCGGCCTGGGGGCGCTGTCGTACGCGGCGGCGCTCACGGTCCGCCAGGAGCTGTTCGCGCCTCTGGTGTCGACGTTGGTCATCCCGCTCATGCTGCTGTCGGGCGCGCTGCTGCCGATGTCCCTCGCGCCGGCGTGGCTGGACGTCGTATCCCGGCTCACGCCGTTCCGGTACGCGGTCGAGGCGCTGCGCGCGCTGTTCGCCGGCTCGTACGCCTCGACGGCCGTCCTGTGGGGCGTGGTGGTGTCGCTCGCGTTCGCCGTCGTGGGGGTGGCAGTGGGCACTCGGCTATTCCAAAAGGAAAATGCCTGATCAGGGCACATGAAAGCCGTGAAAAGTTGATACCGGTTTGCGGGGGCTGTAAGGGGTGGCGGACGTCACAATGGGTGCGTGGCGGACGTTAACTTCACCCTCGTCCAGCTGCGTTACTTCGTAACGGCGGCCGAGCTCGGCAGCATGACCGCGGCCAGCAGGGAGCTGATGGTGGCGCAGTCGGCGATCTCCGCCGCCATCGCCCAGGTGGAGCGTGAGCTGGGGGTGCAGCTCCTGATCCGCCACCACGCCAGGGGTCTGTCGCTGACCCGCTCGGGGGAGCGGTTCCTCGTGGAGGCCCGCGAGTTCCTGTCCCACGCGGCCTCCCTGGCGCAGTCGGCGCGGGGGCTGGCGGGCTCGCTCACGGGTGAGCTCGCCGTCGGCTGCCTGACCATGCTCGCGCCGTTCTACGTGTCCCGGCTGCTGCGCGACTTCGCCGGGCGCTACCCGGGGGTGCGGGTGACGGTGGCGGAGGGGGAGCCGGCCGCGATGGAGTCCGCCCTGCTCGACGGCAGGTGCGAGGTCGCGCTCCTCTACGCCATCGACCTCGCCCTCGACCTGGACGTGCGGCTCCTGGCCCGGGTCAGGCCGTACGCGCTGCTGCCGCCGGGTCACCCGCTCGCGAGGGCCGACGCGGTGTCGCTGGCCGAGCTGGCGAGCGAGCCGATGGTCCTGCTCGACCTGCCGCGCAGCCGCGACTACTTCCGGGCGATCTACCCCACGGAGCCGCGGGTGCGGTTCCGCACGTCCAGCTACGAGACCGCGCGGTCGCTGGTCGCGGGAGGGCACGGCTACTCGATACTCAACCAGCGGACGGCCGGCGACGAGACCTACGACGGCGGCCGGGTGGTCAGCGTCCCGATCAGCGACGACGTGCCGGCGCTCGACGTGGTGCTCGCGTCGGTCCGGGGCGTGCGCCCGACCGCCCGCGCGGTCGCCTTCGCGGAGATCTGCCAGGCGTTCTTCACGGCGATCACGGGCGAGTGACGCCCGGTTCCTCGGCGGCCGCGCCTCACAGGTCGGCGAGAAGCTCCTCGAGGAAGGCGGTGGTGCGCGACGCCGGGCGGGCCTCCACGCACAAGGCGTTCATCACCTGCGTGTACGCCTCGGTGTCCTCGGGCTTGTCGAGGTAGAGGGCGCTGGTGAGCTGCTCCATGTAGACGACGTCGGGCAGCTCGGGCTCGTTGAACCGCAGGATCGTGAACGGCCCGCCGGACGCCGAGTGCCCGCCCCGGTCGAAGGGGACCACCTGGAGCGTCACGTTCGGCCGCCGCGTCACCTCGATGAGGTGCTCGATCTGGGCGCGCATCACCTTGGCGCCGCCGATCGGGCGGCGCAGGGCCGCCTCGTCGACCACGGCCCACAGGGTCGCGGCCGACGGCCCGGTGAGCCGCTGCTGGCGCCGCATCCGCAGATCCACGCGCCGCTCCACGTCGTCGCCGGCACGCCCGGCGTTGCCCAGCAGCACCACGGCGCGGGCGTACTCCTGCGTCTGCAGCAGGCCGGGGACGAACTGGAGCTCGTAGCAGCGGATGACGGAGGTGGCCTCCTCCAGGCCGACGTAGAACTCGAACCAGTCCGGGACCACGTCGCTGTACTTGTGCCACCAGCCGGGCACGTTCGCCTGCCTCGCCAGGGTGAGGAGGGCGGCCCGGTCGTCCGGGTCGACGATGCCGTACAGGGTGAGCAGGTCGGCGACGTCCCGCTCCTTGAACCCCACCCGGCCGAGCTCCAGGCGGCTGATCTTCGCGTGCGAGGCACGGATCGTGCTCGCCGCCTTCTCCGGCGTGATGCCGCTCTGCTTGCGGAGCCGCCGCAGCTGCGCGCCCAGCAGCAGGCGCAGGACCGTCGGGCCACTTCTGGCTCCCGCGTCCCGCATGGGTACGGCCCGGTCTGCCTGCGCGCTGTTCACGTGGTCTCCAGGGGCGACGCTTCGAAAGAGATCCCAGTGAACCAGCATTTGGTTACGGAAAGGTTGCGTCGGAGGGGTCGCCGTACCGGCCCGGTCACCTCGGCTTTCCGGTGAACCTCAGCTGAATATCGCGCGCGGCCAACATTTGCACGTGCATGCGTGCTTGCACTCGCAAGGGACAGGGCAAGATACACGACGGCAGGGAAACTCACATCATGTAATGGCTGAGACCTGAGGGATCGGCGATGACAGCAGACCTGGCAGGCCCGGGAACGTCGACCGCGCCACCGTGGTTGACCTCCGTGTTCGAGCGGGACGACGTCACCGGCCTGTCCATTCCCCCGTCCGCGACCTGCGCCCTGCACGGCCGCACCACATCTCCCGCCGTGGCCCGCGACTTCACCGCGAGGACCCTTCACCAGTGGGGTTTCGGCCAGCTCGTCCCGGACGCGCAGGTGGTCGTGTCCGAGCTGGTGACCAACGCGATGCGGCACGCCCCCGTCGACCAGACGGGCGGCACGCCGATCCTGCTCCGGCTGGTCAACCACCGGTTTCATATCGGATGCGGTGTCAGTGACGCCAGCGAGCGCATCCCCGCCGTCTGCCCGTGGAGCGACCTGTCCGAGACCGGCCGGGGGCTTCACCTCGTCGAGGCGCTGAGCGCCGCCTGGGGGTGGATCGTCACGAGGGGCGGCGGCAAGGTGGTCTGGGCCCTGTTCGACGCCCGCCCCTCGTCGGTGCGGTAGCCCCGCTCCGCGCCCGTGACGCGGGAACGGGCGCGCTCCCCCCGCCGGGAAGCGCCCCGATCCGCCCTGATCGCGCGATCGTCCCCGCGTCCGTGGTCAGGCCGGGTCGGCGTCCCCGGTGACCTGCTCGGCGGCGTCCTCCGGCGACTGCTCCAGGTCCTGGTCGGCCTGGGCCTGGGCGGACGCCTTGTCCAGCCGGACCCAGCTCAGGATGCTCTCGACCGAGAACAGCACCAGCAGGTACGCCGTGAGGACCGCGGCCACGGGGGTCAGCAGACCGGTGGCGGCGCCCACGCCCAGGATGAGCAGGCGCAGCTCCCAGCCGAGCCCGGCCTGGAACAGCCACGCCGGGGGCCAGATGCTCTGCCTGGTCCGGTAGACGGTGTCGTACGTGTGGTAGCCGATCACGTAGATCAGCACGAACAGCAGCCACTTCGGCGTGCCGGTGGCCAGCCCGAGCAGGATGATCGTGAGGAACTCGGTCGCCCGCAGCAGCGGCGGCGTCAGCCAGTCGAACCTGCCGAGGTGGTCGCGCGCCCTGGTGGGAAGGACCAGCACGATCAGCACGAGCGCCGGCACCACCAGGATCGGCCCGTCCTCGAGCTTCCCGGTGACGGCCAGCGCCACGATCACGAGCAGCGCCACGAGGGTCGTCGGCACGGGCGGCAGCCCGCGTCCCAGGCGGCCCTTGAGGGCGGTGACGAGCGGCCCGTCGTCCCGGTAGGCCAGCAGCCGCTCCGTCTGGATGCGGCGGCGCTCCTCGTCGGGGTCGGGAATCGTGGTGGCCTGCGGCTGGGTGATCATGCGAGAGACCTCAGGAGACGTCCGGTGAGGGTGTAGGTGGCCGCGACGCCGCCCCAGATGATCAGCGTGAGGAAGGTCACGCGGGGGTCGAACAGCGCGGCGGTGATCGCGATGGCGGCGAAGCGCTCCCCGATGGGGAACACGATCATCTTGCGGGCCCAGTACACGAGCCGGAACTTCCCGGCCCTGCTCCAGAGCTTGAGCAGGCCGCGCACGCCGGAGGCGCGGCTCGCCTTGCGCTGCTCGAGCGCCTCCCGCAGCGGGCGGTCGTCGGCGACCGACAGCGCGAGTGTGGGCAGCGGCACGGGCGCCCTGCGCCGGTTGGCGGCGCCGAACGAGAAGTCGACCAGGTGCTTGACCGACTGCAGGGCCAGCGCGACCAGCGCCAGCGTCCACACGCCCTCGCCGTCGCCGAACTTGCCCGACACCGTGGCGCCCACGGCCAGGCCGACGAAGACCGCGTACTCCTTGAACCGGTCGAAGGTGGCGTCCAGCCACGCCCCGAGGACGCCGAACTTGCGGGCGTACCGCGCGACCTGGCCGTCCACGCAGTCGAAGACGAAGGCGAAGTAGATCAGCACCCCGCCGCTCACCGCGCCCCAGCGGGTGCCGGTCGCGAACGCGCCGGCGGCCAGCAGGCCGAGGGCGATCGAGATCAGCGTCACCTGGTTGGGGGTGAGCCCCCGGCGGGCGGCCCAGCGGGCGATGAAGCGGGAGTAGGTGCTGACGAAGAACGTGGTGAAGAAGCCATCGGCGCCCTTCACCGCGTTGTCGAGCCGGGCCCGGTCCTCGTTGTAGCCGGCCATCTCGGCGGCCGCCTGGTCCGCCTCGGCCTGGCTGCCGACGCGGCGGTAGAACAGGTCGCGGCGCCCGCGGACGCCGACGGACACCCCACGCCGGACCAGGCCCAGCACGAGCAGCTCGGTGACGTCGTCCTCGGGCCCGAACAGGTGGGCCATGTCCGCCAGCTCGCGGGCGGCGTCCGCGAGGACCGCCGCGTGCCGCTGGTGGAGGTGGATGGGGCCGAGCAGCGCCACATTCGGCCGGGTGACGGCGTGGTGGGCGGTGCCGACGGAGATGACCCGGCCACGGCCGGCGCGGGTGCGCTGGGGCAGCCCCTCGAGCAGCTTCGCGCCGATCTCCGGCATCGCCTCCTCGATCGGCGGCTCCTCCGGCGCGTCCTCGCCGCGCTCCTCGCGGACGATCAGCGCGATGGCCGCCCGCTTGGCCTTGGTGATCTGGTAGATCAGCTCGTCGTGGACGAGGGCGTCGGCCGGGAGGATCAGCACGTTTTCCGCGGCGCCCTCGACCGCGTCGGCGAGCGCCCGGAGGTCTCCCGCCACGTCGGGGCTCTCCACGACCCGCCCCGGGTGCTTCCGGTAGGCGGCGGCGTCATCCGGCCGGGCGATCGTCGTCGGGTGCGGGTCGAGCGAGACGAGCTGGCCGAGCAGCCTGCCGTACACCGAAGGGGCCCCGGGAAGCGAGGCCAGCGTGATGTCCGCGGGCAGGACGGGCCGGCCGCCCGACGGCGGGGAAGCGATCTGGCCGGGCGGCGAGCCCAGCAGGACCACGCGGGTCATGGCAACCTTTCGAGCAGCGGGGGGAGATCAGGCCATCAGGCTTGACCGGCGCCGAGGAGTCCGCCGGAGGGCAAAGCTTAGTGACCTTCCGGTTAAGGCGTCGCATCCCCAGGTTTACCGCACGACCACCTGATGTACAGCTTTGGCCGGGTTGAAGCCCCGCCGCCGACGCCGGATCCTTACCGAAATTTCACCAATCCATGCTCGTGGGGACCGCGCGGGGGAGGGGAGTCCGGATCGCCGGAGCCAGGGCCGCGCCCTCTACGATGGCGGGGTGAGCCTCTACCGTGATGAGGGCATCGTCCTGCGCACCCAGAAACTGGGCGAGGCCGACCGCATCATCACGCTCCTCACCCGGCGGACCGGGAAGGTGCGAGGCGTGGCCAAGGGCGTCCGCAGGACCATGTCGCGGTTCGGAGCCCGCCTGGAGCCGTTCTCCCACGTCGACCTGCAACTCCACAGCGGCAGGTCGCTCGACGTGGTCACCCAGGTCGAGACCCTCCACCCGTACGGCGAGGCGATCGTGGGCGACTACCCCCGCTACACGGCGGGCAGCGCGATGCTGGAGACCGCCGACCGGCTGACCGTGGGGGAGAAGGAGCCGGCCCTGCGTCAGTTCCTCCTGTTGGTCGGCGGGCTTCGGACCCTGGCCGAGGGCGGGCACGAGGCCCGGCTGGTGCTCGACGCGTTCTTCCTGCGCTCGCTGGCCGTCGCGGGCTACGCCCCCGCGCTGTCGGCGTGCGCCCGGTGCGGGGCCGAGGCCGTGCGGGCCTTCGCGATCGTCGCCGGCGGGGTGGTGTGCGGAGGGTGCCGCCCGGCGGGCGCGGCCGTCCCCGCCGCCGAGACGATCGCGCTGATGATCGCGTTGCTGCGCGGCGACTGGCCGTCGGCGGACGCCTCGGAGCAACGGCACCGCACCGAGTGCAGCGGCCTTGTGGCCGCCTACCTCCAATGGCACCTGGAGCACGGCATCCGCTCGCTGCGGCACGTCGAGCGGGAGTGGCCCGAGGGCCGCACCACGTGGGAGCATCCCGCCCCCGGCCCGCGCGTGTCATCCGCAGTCGCCGGCGGCCATGCCATTGCCGAGGAGACGCGGTCAGGCGGCCGTGCGTTCACTGACGGGTCGGCGGCGGAGGCCTGAACTCCTGATGGCCGGGGGCACGTAGGCCTGGTCGAGGGTGCCGATGTCGGTACCGGGCGGGACGATCTCGTCGATCCGGTCGAGGATCTCGTCGGTGAGTGTGACGTCGAAGCCGGCGAGTAGATCGTCGAGGTGCTCCATCGTGCGCGGCCCGATGAGTGCGCTGGTCACATCCGGGTGCGCGATCGCGAACGCCATCGCGAGATGCGTCATCGGCAGGCCCGCCTCTTCGGCGAGCGAGATGAGCTGTTCGACGGCATCGAGCCGGCGCTCGTCGCCAAACACCTTCATGAAGGGCATGGCGGCGCGGACGAGGTCGGTCTGCCGGCCCTTGCGGACGCGTCCCGTGAGCATGCCCTGCCCGAGCGGGCCCCACACCAGCGTGCCCATCCCGTGGCGTCGAGCGACCGGCAGCACCTCGCGTTCGATGCCGCGGTTGAGGATCGAGTACGGCGGCTGCTCGGTGTGGAACCGTTCCAGACCGCGCCGCTCGGCGACCCAGTGGGCTTCGACGATGTCGGACGCCGGCATCGTGGACGTCCCGATCGCCCGGACCTTCCCGCTGTGGATCAGGTCGGAGAGCACGGAAAGCGTCTCCTCGATGTCGGTGGCGGGGTCCGGCCGCTGGATCTGGTAGAGGTCGATGTGGTCGGTCCGCAGGCGGCGCAGCGAGTTCTCGGCCGCGGTCATGATCCAGCGCCGAGAGGCGCCCTGGTGATTGGGATCGTCCCCCATGGGGAGGCTCACCTTGGTCGCGAGGACGACGCTGTCACGACGTCCTTTGAGCGCTTTGCCGACAACCTCTTCGGACGCACCCCTGGAGTAGGCGTCGGCGGTGTCGATGAGGTTGATCCCCGCGTCCAGCGCTTTATGGATGATGCGGGCCGAGTCGTCGTGGTCGGGATTGCCGATGGACGCGCCGAGCATCAATGCGCCGAGCCCGTACGGGCTGACCTTGATGCCGGTCCGGCCCAGCGTGCGGTATCGCATGGTTCTCCTCCTGTGTGGACTGCCGGCCGCGTACTCCGCTAGGCTAAAAGCGGAACGCCGTTCCGAAAACGAGAATACGGAACAGTGTTCCGAATTGCAAGGAGGGATGTGTCTTGAGTGATCGCCCAGCCGAAGCGCCGGTCGCACGCCGTGTGCGGCCCGACGTACAGCGCAGCCTGGACGCCCTGCTGGCCGCGGCCGCCGAGATCTTCGAATCGGACGGTGTGGACGCGCCCGTGCGCCGGATCACCGCCAGGGCAGGCGTCGGGGCGGGCACTCTCTATCGCCACTTCCCGCAGCGCTCCGACCTCATCGCCGCCGTCTTCCGCCACGAGGTCGACGCATGCGCCGAAGCCGCCCCCGCCCTGGCGAACCAGTACGAGCCGGTCGAGGCCCTCACCCGCTGGCTGCGGCACCTGGCACGGTTCGTCGCCGCCAAGCGCGGGCTGAAATCCGCCCTGCACTCCGGCGAACCCGCCTACCAAAGCCTGCCCGCGTACTTCATGGAGCGCTTCGTCCCCGCCCTGACGCAGCTTCTGGACGCCGCCGCGGCAGCCGGGGACATCCGCTCCGACGTCATCCCCTACGACCTGCTGCGCGCCATAAGCGGCATCGTCGAACCGGACGACGACGCCTACACCCAGCGCATGATCACCCTGCTCGTCGACGGACTCCGCCACGGCGCCCACACCGCCTCCGCCTGAGTGGCAGCTCCATAACTCCCCAGCACCTACTCAGCCGAGACCCGGATGACCGCATGCCGGCGCGCACGTCTTCCCGCGCCGGGCGCGTACCCTGCACCGGACCTCCCCATATCCCGCACCCGATCAGCGGACGGGACCCAATACGCTCGGAGCATGGTTCGTCCTCCTACCCCGCACCCGTCCGGGGCGACCCCGCCCGCCATCCCGCGCGACCTGCTGCCCCGGCACGTCGCGATCGTCATGGACGGCAACGGCCGCTGGGCCAAGGCGCGCGGCCTGCCGCGGGTCGAGGGCCACAAGATGGGCGAGGCGTCGCTGTTCGACGTCATCGAGGGCGCGATCGAGGCCGGTATCCCGTACCTGTCGGCGTACGCGTTCTCCACGGAGAACTGGAAGCGCTCACCGGACGAGGTGCGCTTCCTGATGGGCTTCAACCGTGACGTCATCCGGCGGCGGCGCGACCAGCTCAACGCCATGGGTGTACGGGTGCGCTGGGCCGGTCGCCCCGGCCGCCTGTGGAAGAGCGTCATCAAGGAGCTTGAGGACGCCGAACGGATGACCACCGGCAACACCACGATGACCCTGCAGTTCTGCGTCAACTACGGCGGCCGGGCGGAGATCGTCGACGCGGCCGTCAAGCTCGCGAAGGACATCGCCGCAGGCAGGGTGAAGCCGGACAAGGTGTCGGAGAAGAGCTTCGCGCGCTACCTTGACGAGCCGGACATCCCCGAGGTCGACCTGTTCGTCCGCTCGTCCGGCGAGCAGCGCACCTCCAACTTCCTGCTCTGGCAGTCCGCGTACGCCGAGATGGTCTTTCTCAACCAGCTGTGGCCCGACTTCGACCGGCGGGACCTGTGGCAGGCGTGCGAGATCTACGCCAAGCGCGACAGGAGATATGGCGGGGCCCTGCCGAACGAGGTTCCTCGGGCGCACTAAGCATTTCTGGCAATTCGGCGTAGCGGCAGCTAAGCGGGCGCATCTGTAGTCCTTCAGGGGTCGGCAGCGGTGCCGGTGTCGGTGTCGGGCTCCTTGGGGCCGGTGATGATTCGTGGTGGTGTGGGTGTGCCCGCTGTTGTTCGGGGTTGGGTGGCGTGGTTGGTGGGTGGGGTCGCTGGGTTAGTGGTGGGGTGTGGGTATGTGGTGGTGGCGTTTGGGGTGGTGGAGGAGGGTCCAGGTGCCGTCGGGGTTGCGGTGGGTGGTGTAG